>CAYFHR010000014.1:0-15907 GCA_964343155.1 uncultured Thermoproteaceae archaeon
TTGTGCTGCATATAGAATATAAAAATATAGAAATAGAAAAACTATTTTATATATTAGTTTAAGTGAGGTATGTGGGTAATGCTTAAAAATACATATTCTATATTTCTACATGGGTTCAGTAGTAGGGCCTAGTGAGGTTAGGGCCTCTGAAAGTGATAGAATGTTGAGGAGGGCGTTAAACCAATGGGATATAATGTTCCTTGTTGTTGGCGCAATGATAGGTAGTGGATGGTTATTCGGCTCCCTAGGGGCTGCTGCAACAGCTGGGCCTGCCGCAATAGTTTCATGGGTAATAGGCGGCATATTGATGATGTTCATAGCCCTGGCATATGCTGAGCTCGGCGGTATGTTGCCTAAGAGTGGGGGTATTGTTAGGTATCCTCAATATACCCATGGAAGCTTTGCATCATTCATGCTTGGGTGGGCATATTTCCTAAGCGCAGTTACCGTAGCTCCAAGTGAGGCTATAGCAGCCGTAACGTATCTTACGACCTGGGTTCATGGATTAACAGTCAGCGGCGTCTTAACACCCCTAGGTGTCTTGGTTGCGGCAATATTGACCATATTCTTCTTCCTCCTCAACTGGTTTGGCGTACATGTCATGGGTAAGACTAATACGGGCGTTGGCTGGTGGAAATTCATAATACCAACCTTAACCTTCATACTCCTACTAGGCCTAGCCCTACACCCAGCCAACTACAGCCACTTGGCCGGCGGCTTTGTGCCGTTTGGCTGGTCTGCGGTCTTCCTGGCAATACCAACCACAGGTATAGCCTACGCCTACCTGGGCTTTAGGCAGGGTGTTGATTTCAGTGGTGAGGCCAGGAGGCCTTCTGATGTAGTGTTAGGCACCGTTATAGGCTTCTTCGTAGTCATGTTCATATACATAATGCTTCAAGTAGCCTTCATAGGGGGCTTAGACTTCAAAAAACTATACCTAGTATATATAATTACTAAGACTAATCCGCAGACTGGCCAGACAACAACGGTCACAGTCCCTATAGGGCATCCCACTGCTAGTTCATGGAATTGGGGGTATTTGCAGGGCGTATCTGTGAATTCAACAACAATAGAGGCCGTTGCGTATAAGACCGTTACCGCCTCTGGTGTTCAATGGAATACCTTGGCCAGCGGCCCATTCTACGGCATACTCTACATAGCCGGCGGCGCATTGGCAATATTTGCAATACTGCTCCTGGTCGACGCCGTTGTTTCACCCTCTGGGACCGGCTGGATTTACATAGGTACGACCGCGAGGACTTTATATGGCTTAGCCGCCGATGGCCACCTACCGCAGTCGTTCCTAAGGCTAAACAAGTATAGGGTGCCCCTATGGCCGACGGTGGCGGCGCTTATACTAGGCCTACTATTCCTCCTACCATTCCCAACGTGGTTCGCCATATCGTCATTCATAACGACGACCACGGTCTTCACATACATAGTAGGTGGCCCTGCCCTAATAGCCCTTAGGAGAATGGCCCCTGACGCACCTAGGCCTATTAAAATCCCCCTAGCCTCCGTTATAGGGGCTTTAGCCACCATAGCAGCCTTCCTAATAGTCTACTGGTCAACATTCTACTACCTGTGGTTTGCAATAGCGCTGATATTAGGTGGCTTACCGCTATTCTACCTATACACCATGGTTAACAGATTTAAACTAGATAGGAAATACGCAATCGCCGCGGCTATTGTATATTGGGCGGCGTTGATTGCCTCAACATACTTCCTAATATACCTGCCCTTCGCACTGCCTGCAGGTTGGCCATCATCGACGCCGACGGCGATGCTCAAACTTAAGCCAACACACATTATATATTTCGTAGCCTACTTAGCTATCATGATTGCTTCAACTGTTGGGCTAACCCTATTTTTAGCATCGAAGGCTGGTGATAGGGATGGCGCCAGGAGGCATATAAATGCTGGCTGGTGGGTTATCGCAACAATATTCTCTGCATTAACCCTATCATTCCTCGGATCCTTTAGCGTGTTTGAAACTCCAATAATACCATTCCCATGGGACACCGTGATAGCCGCATTAGTAGCCCTAGGCCTATACCTATACGGCGCATATAGTGGAATAATGACTGATGACCTCGTGGCCGTCCTTAAGGAAATAGGTGTACCAATCCAGTGAGCGTTAAAAATCTTGAATCTGAAATTGTTTTAAATTATAAAAATGTTGAATCTTTCTAATACGCCTTAGCCTCCATGAGTTAACTGCCCCACCAATACCCTTATCTTCTCCATGCAGGTTAAAGAATCCCTAATAAACATTTCAACAACCATGCCGTCGACGGGTGGTGGTTGGGCTAGGGCTATGTTTTCGGCGTAGAATCTGGCTAAGACATATTCATTACTACTCCTAATCAGGTGGTTGACCACAATCCACCCATCGTTAATGTTGGCTACTGTTAAACCTAGTTTAAGGACTTGGGATGCTGCATTTAGGAGCTTTAAGCAAACCTCATGGACTTTACGTGGGTTACTTAGGCTTTCCATTAATTCGCCTCTGAAGCCTTTATCAATGTACTCCAGGGCCATGGACTACTCGACAACTACTATATCTTCATCAACCATTATGTTATCTTCACTGAAACCCTCCTCCACCAGGAGCTTCTTAATCCTGTACCTGTGGTCCCCCTGTATTTCAATCCTATTATCCTTAACAGTCCCTCCCGCAGCCAATTTACGCTTAAGGGTCTTTGCTATGTCGTGGAGGTTTATGTTCTTAGCCTCACTGCTGTCAACCTCAATAACGGTCACGTAGTGCGTCCTACGCTTCTCAACCCTAATCTTTATTAAGGCCTGCTCCTTAGCTATTGTTTCATTTACTGCATTGTCATTACTCCCTATTGACGACAATAGCTGATCTATTAAGTTGTCCTCCCCACCCCTCTCATCAACACCGCTCATGCTCCTAATAACTGTACACAGTCCCCTATTTAAAGCTTCCCTACAAGGCCAGTTAGTATGGTTAGCGCGGCGTTGAGGATTTCGGACAATCATGGGCATGCAAACCCGGTCAGGGGCCTGGGGCCTAGGGAGGTTGCGAGGAGGTTTAGGAGGACTGGCGGCTGGTTCATGGTACTTGTATCCCTCTTAACCTGGGACCTAGGCTTAACGCCAGGCAGTATGAGCAGCGTGGAGAGGCTCTACGAAATAACCGCCAGGTCTGCGCAGGAGGCCTCAGGTGAGGGGGTTAGGGCTGTAGCGGTGGTTGGCCTACATCCAGCCGAATGCGTTAGGCTTATTGAGGCTGGGTGGGGTTTTGAGGAGGTTAGGGGCTTCATGTACAGGTCCATTGACTTGGCAGCCAGGTACATTACTGAAGGTAGGGCTGTCGGCATTGGCGAGGTCGGTAGGCCCCACTGGCAGGTTGATGGGAGGATTATTGAACTATGCGACGACATTATAAGGTATGCGGTCGAGAGGGCTAAAGACGTCGGGGGCGTGGTCCACCTACACCTTGAGCGGAATGGCAGGGCTACCGTCGAGTCGATAAGTAGGCTCGCCAATGAGGCTAATGTGGATTGGGGATTTAGGAGGAGGATAATACTACACCACGCATCGCCAGACATGGTTAAGCCAGCCGTTGAGCACGGTTTAACAGCCTCAATACCAATAGGTAGGAGGGGTGAGTTTGAGGAGGCTATAAGGAATGGCGCAGTGTTCGTCGTCGAAAGCGACTACATAGACGACCCAAGGAGGCCTGGGGCCGTCATACCCCAGTGGCGCATCGCAGCCAGGGTAATGGATCTATTGAGGAGGGGGGTTGTTGACGAGGGTGCGGTTGAGAAGATAATGGTTAACAACATTGTTGAGCTCTACGGCGTTGAATGCTGCTGAGCTATGGGTAGCTTAATTAGGTTAACGGCAATACCCACCTCGCTAAACGCCTTAGTCAACATATTAACCATCTGCTCATCTTGAGTCGCCACAATGACCTGCCTAACTAGGTTGCTTGAAACAGCCTTAGCCAGGGCCCTTGAGAACATCTCCTTAACCCTAACGTCCACGTACGGTATTGGCTCGTCGAGGAGCATGAAGGATAGGTTGTGCTTAACGAACCTGTAGGCTGCTAGGACGAAGGCCTGGGCCATTATGAGCCTCTGCCCATCGCTAAGCCTAGATATGGGAACCTCCCTACCACCCCTCACGGCATTCATAACGTAGTCCGAGCCCATACCCCTCCTCTGGCTTAGCCTAAATGAAACGCCCTCAATATCGCTGTACGGGTAGACCTCCTTGAAGACCTCGTTGAAGGCCCCGGCAATCCTGCCTGCAACCTCGCCCCTAAGCCTATATTGGAGCGATAGGGCCTTGTCAATAATCCTCTTGAATAAGTCCCTATACCCCTCAAGCTCCTTAACCTCGCTTAGAAGCGCCTCAACATCTATTGGGGCCTGCGATAATTTGGATAATGCTAAGTCCAGCTGCATGTACTCCGACGTATACTCCTCAAGGGCCTTCTTCAAATTATTCAACTTAGCCTCAACATCCCTGAAGGCCTCATCAATCCTAACAGCCTCCTCTAGGTTTAGGTTCATTGGCTTAAGCTCCTCTTCAAGCCTCTTAGCCTCCTCCGCGAGCCTATCCCTTTCAGCAATCTTCCTCAAAACATTGTACTTCGACTCAGCCTCCTCAAGCCTCTTCCTGGCTATTTCAAGGGTGTCTCCAATATCCTTAATCTTCCTCTCAAGGTCCTTGATGGCGCTGTCGAGCCTCTGAACCTTGTCCAAATACTCGTTAAGCTGCCTCCTATACTCCTCAACCCTCCTCTGCGCTTCAACATACTGCACGTATTGGTTGTATGATGCCTCCATGCTTGCTAAGGTTGCTTCAAGCTCAATAAGCCTCGACCTGAGGTCGAGGATGCCGCTGCCCCCAAGCTCCTTGGCAAGCTCCTCAACCCTACCCCTCAACTCATTAAGCCTGTCCCTGGTGATTTCGGCACCGCATATTGGGCATTTTGCAGATCCCTTAGCCTCAACCTCCTCAATAATGCCCCTTAGAACCTCCATTAGGGAGGCCTTAAATCTGACATCCCTGCTTAATGCCTCATACTCAGCCTTAGCGCGCTCATACTCAGCCCTAACCTTGCTTAACTCTCCATACTGCTTAACGTAGTTTAAGTACTGCCTGGCAGCCTGTTCAAGGACCCTAACCCTACTCAACTCCGCATCTATCTCGGCCCTGAGGCCTTCAATGAGCCTGTTTAAGTCATCCCTACTCCTCCTGAGGGATTCAGCCTCCTCCCTCAGGTTGCTTAGCCTGGATTCAAGCGCCTTAACAGCCCTATATGTGGCTTCGAACATTTCGTCAATACCCCTAGCAGCCTCAAGGGCCTCAGCCTCCTGGTGTAGGAGCACTAGCTCAAGCCTAGGTATGAGCATCCTCCTCACAACCTCAAGAACCCCCCTCACCAGGACTTCTGAATACTCCTCAGGCTTAACGCCCTGTAGCTCTGCGTTAAGCTGATTCAACCTCTCCTTAACTTGGAGGTACCTTAAATACTGCTCCTCATGGGCCTTAACCTGCTCCAGGAGCTTACTCCTCCTATTGGCCAATTCCACATATGCGGCTGTTAGGTCCTTTATCCTGGCCCTCACATCGTCAATGAGCCTAGCCAACTCATCCCTCCTGGCGTAGGCCCCCTTAATAGAGCCATACCTCTTGACCAGGTCCTCAACCTCCCTAATGCCTGCAAGCCTCTTCTTCCTATCCTCAATAGCCTCCTCAACCTGCCTCACGGGCAGTGACCCTATTAATGCCTCTAGGAAGTCTAGGCCGAATAGCCTATCGACCGCAATCGTCCTCCCCCTGGCCGGCCCATATATCAGGTCTTCGAGGGTCCTATGGGTGACTAGGATTACCCTCTCAAACCCGTAATCATCTATCCCCACAATCCTCAATACTTCGTCGTCTGCGGCCTCTTTACCATCAAGGTAAAGTAGCTGGGATGCGGAGGAGCCCTTCCTGAATAGCCTCCTGGCTATTTTAAAGTCCCCTAAGCCAACCTCGACGTATGTTTCATTGCTCTGCTCGTTTATTAGGTCTGACAGTTTAGAAACCCTCTCCCTCAACTCAAGTTGGCTCCCATAGAGTGCGAACTCTATGGCCTGTATCACCGACGATTTGCCCGACCCTATTGGCCCATGGAGTATGTTTAATCCATCAACTAGGCTGAACCTAACCCTATTCCTGAAGAGCCTAAAGCCCTCAACCTCAACATACCTTACCGTTAAGCCACTCATAGCTTAATCCCATATTTAGACAGCATTGACCTTAAAACCTCCCTAATACCCCTAGCCCCCTTAGCCCTGTATGCCCTATACAGGTCGAGTACAAGCTGTGAATCCTCCCCAAACTCCCTAACTATAGACTCCTCAATTATATCTAAACTATCCATTGGCCTAAAGCCCCAGCACCCTTATTAAACTTTCATCACAGATCCCCTGCGCATTAATTTTATTAACCTTAGGCCACAGCCCCCTTAATGAAGTATAGGCTACTGGACATATTGGCATGCCCATATGATAAAACACACCCACTCACACTCATAGTGTTTGAAGAGAAGCTTTACCCAGAACGCACATATACGGGTAAGGTACCCTTCTGTGAACTGTACTGCGGCTTCAAGAGGATGATGATTAAGGACATGAAGAATCCTGCATCTGAAGCCCCGTGCGGCGAATGCATTAAGCATGAGGTGGTCAACGGCATATTATACTGCCCAACGTGCGGCAGATGGTATCCGATTAAGGATGAAATACCCATACTTCTACCCGACGAGTTGAGGAATGTTAAGGAGGATGAGGAGTTCCTGGAGAAGTATAAGGATAAGCTGAGGGAATTGGCCCCAGATATAGCGTCAAAAATCCTCAAGGGGCGCTAATGCGTACGCAAACATATGGCTGGTGAATGCTTTTTAAAGGCCAACTAAACAAACCCTATGTTTAATCCAGGTGAGGTTAAGAGGCTTTTAAGGAGGATGGGCATTAACATAAATAATGTAGGCAGCCTGGAGGCCTCTAAGGTAACGATAACCCTCAGGAATGGCGAATCTGTAGAAATCGCAAACCCGACGGTAATCGTCATGGAGCTTCCTGGGGGAGTAGTACTTTACCAGATCCAGGCGGAGAAGAGGAACGTCAAGTCCATAAGCCCAGTAGCCCAGGCCGCCCAACAATCCGTAATAATTAGGCCTAAGCAGGAGGCCCAGGCAGCCTTCAGCGAGGAGGATGTTAGGCTCGTCATGGAGCAGACTGGGGCCAGCAGGGATGAGGCTATTAGGGCGCTTGAAGAGGCTAAGGGGGATATTGCCGAGGCTATAATTAGGCTGCAGGAGGGGAGGAAGGCCAAATGATAGTTGTCGAGCTGAGGGACCTCCACGTAACCTACAGGTCTGGGAGGGCCTCAATAGAGGCCTTAAGGGGTGTGAACCTGAGGTTAACAGGCCCTGGGCTAGTGCTGTTAATGGGGCCTAATGGGAGCGGTAAAACAACGCTACTTAAGGCAATAGCCGGGTTAGTTAAGTATAGGGGTGTTGTGAAGATTACAGACACAGAGGGGGTGGATAATAAAGTACAGGTAACATACATACCTGTTGGAGGCATCTTAATAGATGAATTAACCGTTAAAGAAACACTAATGCTTGCATCAAATGGAGACGCCGCTAAGGTTAGGGAGGCGCTGCTTAAACTGGGGTTGAGCCATGTGGCTGATAGGGAGGTTTACAGATTGAGCACAGGTGAGAGGAGGAGGGTTGAGTTAGCTATAGCCCTTGTTAAAGGGGGCAGGATCATACTTATAGATGAACCCACAATAGGCCTAGATGAGGATAATGTAAGGGGCGTAGCCTTAATATTGAGGGGGATGGCTAAAGGCGGCTCATTGGTTATCGCTGCAACGCACGATAATGAATTAGTGGGCTATGCTGACGAAGTCTACTACATTAGGGGTGGTGTTATTGAGGGGCGCATGGACCTTAGGGCCGTTAGATCAAATACCTAAAAAATCCCCTAAATAGTGTTTAGTGGGAAATCACCCCTTAAGCTGGGGTCTTCAACTATTTAAATAAATACCTAGCATTAGCGTAATATTTAAATGCTATTATTGTAAAAACAGCTTTTATGAAAGGTAAAGTTTAAAACCCTATAAAAGTCTATGCAGCCATGGTGTTTGAGTACGTATGTAGATGGTGCGGCTTCAAGCTATATGTGGGTTTTAAAGTTAAGAGCGTTGAAGACATATACAAAATGTGGGGTGGTAGGTGCCCGAAGTGCATGTCCCCAATAATGCAGATTCCCCAGGGGGTTATTTTCGAACCTAGGCGCCGGGCTAACTTAACCGCTGGTGCCAATAGGCCTACTGTTAACCTGGCTTAAAGACTCCTTAAGGTATTTCAGAGCCAATGCCCCAGTCAATATGTGGTTGCTTGTTATGAGGACGGGCGTCGGTAATTCCCCCACATCAACCTTAATCAACCTAACCCTACCCGAAGACTCGCCAATCAACCTGCTTACAAGGGCCTTAGTGGACTCGTCGTAGATCAAGGTTAACCTATCCATGGCCTCCACATTGGTGCAGGTTCCTTTTGAGGTAACGGGTAAAATAACCATAGCCTAAAATTGCTATACAGGCTAATTAACGCTGCGATGGGTTAGTAAAACTTTAAGCCTACTGACCCTGAGAAAGCCTAAACGATGCGCAGGCCCCCTCGTAATGCTCTTCCTCAATCTTCATGCCGAACGCATTTAACAGGCCCTCAATATACGACTTGACCACTGCCGAATATTCCTTACTCATATTCTCTCTACAAACCTTAACTACGACATGGCCCCCAACCTCAATGCTTACCCTACCAAGCCCCCTAAGCTGTATTATCCACAGTAGCGGATTCTTAAATGTTCCATAGAGCTCCCTCAGCATTTTGCCATCCTTCAAGCCGACCTCAAACATTAGTTTTGATAGGCATTCAGATTCCCTGACCTTCTCAATTATGTCGTGGTCTATGGCGACTATGTTATTGTTGCTGAAGGTTGGTATTGAGAGTGATGCGACAACGTATGGTTCGCCGACAAGTACATATTCCGTTATGTCGTTTACGAAGGAGAATTTCTTAATCATATTTTCAACATCGTTTATGGAGCCTGTAGCCTCGGTGAAGTCGGCTACGACGTGTATCATTTTTTGAAGCCTATTGAAGGACACGTTGATTATATTCGCCCCATTCTCGGCGAATACGTCTGATATTGCTGCTAGGATGCCTGGCCTGTCTTCATTCAGCTTTATTATGAATTCAACTATATTCCTCCCCCTAGACTCATATATCATGGCCAGCTCCCTGTGGAATATCACGGATTAACCTTCCCTATGACCTATTTAAACATTTAGCGTCGTCAACTAGTCTAACACAACATTACCTCCCTTAAGCAGGCCCCATCCAACTATCCTCCACCTGGCGGCTACCTGCTTAATCACAACAACCCTTGAGCCGTCAGGTAGGCATAGGCCCCTCTTAATGAGGTCTATTGAAACCTTATCACCCTTAGCCTCCTTGACAACACCCCTAACGGTGGCTGACCCGGCTATGACCATTACCTGTTCACCCTGCCTAAGCCTAGTGTCTATACCCCTCCTCCCTATTTGATGATATTCAATGTCAATAATCGTGTATACTGGGGGTAGTTTACCTGGCTCACCCACAACACTGCCAACCAATGCATCAGCCTTGGTTAAGGCTGGGTCGAGTAGTGTGCCTAGGCCAACCAAGCCCCCTGGCCTGGCCTCATCAACCATCTGGCTCCCTATGGCTATGCTAACCACCTTTGTCCTAAGGGGCATGTATCTATCGCCAAGCCTTAAACCAGGCCTAACCTCAACCTCGTCACCAACCCTAATCCTGCCCTGAACAAGCGTACCACCCAGGACACCTCCAATCAATTTCTCCGGGGGTGTCCCCGGCTTATTCACGTTGAAGCTCCTTAAGACGTGCATTATAGGCGGCTTAGATATGTCGAACTCCTTAGGTTTAACTACATCGTTTATGGCTGTTGCTAAGGCGTCTATGTTAACCTTGTGGAGCGCGGAGATGGGGATTATGCGCGATGGCTCAGCCCACGTACCCTTAACGAAGTTTTTAATCTGGAGGTAGTTTTCAATGGCCTTATCCCTATTGACTAGGTCTATTTTATTTTGGACAATGACCATAGACTTAATCCCCATTATCCCTAGGGCTATGAAATGCTCCTCAGTCTGGGGCTGTGGTACAGGCATTGACGCGTCAACCACCATTAGGGCCCCATCTACGAAGGAGACGCCGCTAATCATCGTCGATAGCAATACCTCGTGGCCAGGCGCATCGAGTATGGAGATCCTCCTAATGAACTTAGCATCACCCCCATCTGGGCATTTCCCATCCTTAACAAGGCCATTTGGGACTACTGGATACTCACCCCCACAGTCGTATAGGTCCACGTTAGTGTACCCCAGCTTAATAGTCATAGCCCTCCTAATCTCTTCACTATGCCTGGCAACCCACTCGCCGCTGAGCGCCTCAACTACGGTGGTTTTCCCATGGTCTACGTGGCCTGCCGTTATAAGTATTGAGTCAGGGTATGTGAACTCAACCATCCTTACTAAGCCCCATTTCAGGCTTTTTAAAGGCAACCACGGGTAAGCTTATATCCTAAAGTGGCCAAAAGCCCCGTGGCATCTATAGACTTAACCGAGGTTAGGTCATTGGCCCTGAAGTATGCGTTGGCAAACGCGGTGAGGTATGGTGGTAAGGCTGACGTTAAAGCTGTTGTCAGTAAGGTCTTCGCAGATAAGCCCCAGTTGAGGCCATTTGCGAGGCAGGTCGTGGAGGTTGTTAAGGAGGTTGTAGACTACGTCAACTCGCTTAGCCAGGATGAGCAAAGGAGGATTCTTGAGGAGCGTTGGCCAGAGGCCCTGGGGGCTAGGAGGATCCAGGAGGTTAAGAAGGGTACCGTGGAGTCACTACCTGAACTCCCCGATGCAAATAAGTTGAAGGTCTTGAAGTTTAGGTTCGCCCCAAACCCAGACTTCTACCTACACCTAGGCAGCGCTAGGCCAGCGATATTGAACTACGCCTATAAATTAAAATATAGTAATTTAGGGAGGGAGGCCTACTTCATATTGAGGTTCGAGGACACGGACCCGAGGACCAAGAGGCCCCTCCCAGACGCATACGATGCCATTAGGGAGGATTTAAGGTGGCTTAACATAAAGTGGGATGAGGAGTACGTCCAGTCGAGGAGGATGGAGATTTACTACGACTACGCCAAAAGGATGCTGGCCTTAGGTTCAGCATACGTGGTTGCTAAGGGGAGTGGGTGTGAACCTGACGAGTGGAGGAGGCTTAAGGCCGAGGGCATGCCATGCGCCAATAGGGATGCAGACCCCTCGGTTAACCTAGACCTCTTCGATAAGATGCTTCAGGGATACTTCAACGAGGGCGAGGCCGTAGTTGCCATGAAGACTGACTTAAAGAGCCCAGACCCAAGCCTCAGGGACTGGGTTGCGTTCAGGATAATAGATACCCACAAGTATCCACACCCACTGGTTGGCGATAGGTACATAGTTTGGCCAACATACAACTTCGCGGTTGCCATAGACGACCACCTAATGGGCATTACGCACGTCCTCAGGGCCCAGGAACATAGGGTTAATACGCTTAAGCAATACTACGTGTATAAGGCCCTGGGCTGGGAGCAGCCAATAACAATACACTTCGGGAGGCTTAGGGTTGAGGACGTTAAGTTGAGTAAGAGCCTCCTAAAGAAGCTTAACCTACCTAAGGATGACGAAACCCTACCAACGCTTGCAGGGCTTAGGAATAGGGGTATTGAACCCCAGGCAATATGGGAGTTGATACTCTTCGTGGGCATTAAGGAGGCGGACGCCACAATAAGCCTGAAGAACCTCTATGCATATAATAGGAGGATTATTGAACCAATAGCCAACAGGTACATGTTTGTGAAGGACCCTGTTAAGCTGGTTTTAAGGGGTGTTAAGGGCCCGTTGGTGGCTAAGCTTCCAATGCACCCAACATACCCTGAGAGGGGGTTTAGGACAATAACGGTGGATGCCGTTAACGGTGAAGCGCAGGTCTATGTGCAGGGGAGTGATGTTAAGCCTGGATCCGTTGTTAGGCTCATGGGCCTGGGCAACGTTAAGGTGGTTGAGGTTGGCGAATACGCGGTGGGCGAATACCTAGGGGGCACTGTGGAGGATGCTAGGAGGCTTAACGCACAGATCATACAATGGGCCCCCACCAACGGCGTTGAGGTTAAGGTTACCGTACCTAAGTCCATAGGAGTTAAGGATGTTGACGTAGGCTTAGCGGAACCTGACGTGGGGAAGTTGGCTGAGGGCTCTGTAGTACAGTTCGTTAGGTACGGCTTCACCAAGTATAGGGGGTTTAGCGGTGGGGCACATTTATTCGTTTATATTCATGACTAGGCCAGGAACCTGGTTAAATCACCCCTTGAACTACCCTTAACAATGCCCTCATAAAGCCTCTTGGCAAGCTCATCCCAGGTTAAACTCCCCTTAATAGCCCAGGATATTATCAGGTCGTTGTAGTTGCTCAGCATTTTGAGGAATTCAACCCAGCTAATGCCCCTCGCCTTAAGTTCATTCCCCCAATGGTCCCATAGGTATTTTGCAAGCTCGTTGCCGAACCATATGGCGAACCTATCGCACCCATCACCCTCGCAGGCAGCCCTCCTCCTCTTAATATTCTCCTTAATCTTAACAGGCTCCCTCAACACTAGTTTAAACCTGTAACTTGGCTTTAACACTAACTCTTAGCATCCCTCTTGACGTGGTGCCTTACCTTGACTACAAACCCCCTCGATAGGCCATTAAGCTCCCCTGGCGATACCAGAAGCCTACCCACGGCAACAATGTTGCCATCCTCATCAACCACCGCGGCATCCATGTTTTGAACCACGTTGACAACCCCCTTAATGGCCTTGGCCGGTATGTTCCTGCCCTCCGAGGCGAATTTGGCAGCCTCCCTACTGACCACTATCCTTGAATCCACCAGGCGGGCCCCATCGATAGTCGGTATTAGTAGCCCATCACTAGCCCTTATGCTGAACAATACCCTGCCGCCGGCCTTAACATGCTTAACCCTCTTTAATACAGGGTTATAGGCGACCTCCGGTTTAAGTTCAGCAACCTTAACGGCAGCCCCCCACCCGTAGAGGTAGGCTATTATCATTAGTGCCCTCTTGACATTGAAGTCCAATTCCCCTAAATCCACCCTGCTTGAATCAGGATTCAGCGGTTTCATCAGGCTCAGTGCTGCAAACCCTCATCACTAAGCTTATTTAAACCCACCCCTAGGGTACTTGTGTTTAACGCAGATGAGGCGCTTAGGAGGCTTACATCACAGTGCCGTTCAGCCAACATGCTCAGCGAGCTTCATGCAGAGGCCCAGGACGCCATAATAGACGCGGCGGAGTTGGGTAGGGGTGATGTTGCCGGGGCCCTGGCGCTATACGCATTAGCCGCCGCCCTAGCTACAGGCGTTGTAGAGGGTTTTGTTGGCGATGACTCGTTGAGCGGCGAGGTGGCTAGGCTCATTGAATGCGCCTCACTAGCCATGAGGGGGCTGGACTTGTCCAAGTGCATATTCAGCAACGTCCATGTTGCTGAGGCCTTCATTAGGGTTAAGGAGTGGGCGCCGCTGGTTAGGTCAAGTTGCCTAAACGTGAAGCCGGCTGGCTAATTCCCATGAATCCACGGTTGAAGGAGCTATGTTTTTAAAGGCCCAGGTTAGGTGCGTTTGAGTAACATGCCCGTATTGACGAAGTCTAGCCAACCCAGGAAGCAGAGGAAGGCGCTATACAATGCCCCATGGCACGCCAGGAGGAGGCTACTTACAGCACCCCTCTCGAAGGATTTGCAGAGGCAGTATGGCATAAAGAGGATACCTGTAAGGAAGGGCGACACAGTAATCGTAATGAGGGGTGATTTTAAGGGGACTAGGGGTAAGGTCATTAGGGTTGACTACAAGAAGATTAAAATATACATAGACTCCGTCAACTTCAAGAAGCCCAACGGCGAGGTCGTATACTACCCAGTACACCCATCCAAGGTGATGATTGTTGAATTAGATACAAGCGACAAGGCCAGGATGCAGTATATTGAAAGGGTTAGGAAGCTTAGGGAGGCTACATTGAAGGGGAAGGTTGAGGAGGTTAAGGCAGGCCAGTGACCATTATGGTGCATTTAAGTAGGTCAGAGGCCCCCGAATGGTGGCCCATTAAAAGGAAAGGCTATAGGTGGGCTATTAAGCCAAGCCCAGGGCCCCACAGCGCCGATAGAAGCATGCCCCTGGCAGCCGTGATTAGGGACGTCTTAGGGTATGCTAAAACCCTCAAGGAGGCTAGGTTCATAATTGGGCAGGGCCAGGTTAAGGTTGATGGGGTTGTTAGGAGGGATTACAAATACCCAGTGGGCCTGATGGATGTTGTAGAGATAGTGCCAACAGGCGAGGCCTACAGGGTTGTTCCAGATAATGTGAAGTTCCTCAAACTAATCAAGATAGATAAGTCCGAGGCAAAGCTTAAAATATGTAGGATTGAGAACAAGACAGCTGTTAAGGGCGGTTTAATACAGCTAAACCTCCACGACGGCAGGAACTACGTGGTTAACCAGGACGAAGCCTCTAAGTATGAGACCCTTGGAAGCGTGTTAATAGACCTTGAGGAGGGTAAGATACTGGACTATGTACCAATGCAGCCTGGGGTCTACGTAATGGCCTTTGATGGAAACAACGTGGGGATGCATGGCGTATTGCAGGGCTGGATTAGGACCTTTAGGAGGAGGGACGCTATAGCAACCGTGAAGTCTGGCGATGTTGAATTCAGGACAATACTGAAATACTTAATACCCGTCGGTAGGGAGAAGCCCCTGATAAAGGTGGCTGAGTGATGCCCGCCATAGACCTATCTCAAATAGACCTAAAGTCGATTAAGCCAAGCGACCTAGATTGGAGGAAGTTCGTCCTAGATACTGGGCATCCGATGAGGAGGATTTTCATATGGAGCGTGGCGGTTAACATGGGTGTTGGGCAGAGTGGTGAGAAGCTTGAGAGGGCTGCTAAGGGTCTAAGCGAGTTGACGGGTAGGAAGCCCTCATACAGGTTGGCTAAGAAGACCATTAGGGATTTCGGGATTAGGAGGGGTGAGCCGATAGGGCTATTGGTTACGTTGAGGAAGAATGAGGCTGTCTGGTTCCTTTTAAAGGCATTAGCGGCCGTGGACTTCACGTTAAAGGAGAGGAGCTTCAATGCGGGCAATGTGAGTTTTGGCATAAGGGAACACATATTGATACCGGGAACAAGATACGACCCCAACCTGGGAATCTTCGGAATGGATGTTGCAGTAACCTTAGCCAGGCCAGGCTGGAGGATTCAGTATAGGCGTAGGGCTAGGGCTGACATAGGTAAGTCACATAGGGTTACCAGGGAGGAGACTATAAGATTCTTTAAAGAGGTCCTTGGAGTCAAGGTAGTTTAAACCTCCATGAATATTAGGGGTCATTGGTTAAGGTTTAAAAGCCAAGGTAAGCCAGCCCGACGTGGCTAAGATTAAGCCCCCTAAGCAGAGGAAGTATGGTAGAGGTGCAATTAGGTGCATGAGGTGCGGCACCCATGAGGCCGTCATAAGGAAGTATGGCCTAATGCTATGTAGGAGGTGTTTTAGGGAGGTTGCCCCCGAGTTGGGCTTCAGGAAGTACTACTAGCCTGAATCTGGTTGAAGTAGCTTGACAGGAATTCGCCATACGTCACGTTTACGAGCCTCAAATATACGTGGTAGCTGTAGGCTGGGGCAACCTTAACAATGTCTAGGTACGTTAAGACGCCATT
>CAYFHR010000015.1:0-15715 GCA_964343155.1 uncultured Thermoproteaceae archaeon
GGATATGTGCCCTCATGAAATACACCTATTAACGCCAGGAATATTGCGGAAATAGCTACAAAGGACGAGCCCAACGCCTCAACCTTATTTAAAGACGAGAGAAGCATCGCCACTGAAAAGGCGAACACTAACACTGATACGGCCACCAAACCGAAGTTGAATAACGATGGGTTAGTGGCCCTAGGCCCCCCTAAATCACTTAAAGCACCCTTACCAATGTTAAACCAAGGATTCATTAAAATGCTCGAAACTATGATTACCCATGAAAGGATAATAGCTGCAATGCCTGAGTATGTTAATGCACGCTTTGCAAGGTTCATAATTTAAAAATGGATTTAAGGTATATAAATAAAATGTGGTTATTTTAAATAAATACAATGAATATTTCATCACATCCTCAGCGCCTATACATAATGCGTTGGACTATTAAAGCTGATGCGACCCCCGCTAAGATAGCTATGGTGACAGCTAATATTACCGGTAGGTAGGCCGCCGCGTTTAGGCGTGTTGGCGCAGATCTTTCAGCGGTGTATACTGTAGTAGCTATTGATACGTTCGATGGCGCCAATATCGTGGAGGCGCCGCTTAACAGCGATAAGACCGATAATGGATCCGATTCGTTAATTGAGGTATTCTCATTAACCTGCCCTGCCGAGCTTGCAGTAATGAATGCGTACCATGGTGGGGCGGCTAAGGGCTTAATGCTTATTGTTAAATAAACAGTGCTGTTACTTGGTACAGCAACATTAAGTCCATTGACCAACACGGCCTGTGGGTTCGTAATATTGATAACTTCTACATATGTCGTCACATTGATGGAGTAGCCATATACATTGATTGTCCTCTCCTCAACAGCCTCGATGCGTGGAGTACCGCTGAGCCTAATCACATTGTAGTACATTATGAAGTATGGTATTGATGGCAGCCCCATAAACGTTACTGGGCCCGACACATTTCTTACGCATTCGGCCTTAAATCCCCGGTTGAAGAATAATATTCGTGGACCCCATGGGCCTGGCGCCATGAATGTGGCGGGCACTACGCATAGGATACCTCCAGTGACCTCTTCACCACTAGGCGACTTAACGTAGACCTTTATGTTTGCCAATGGGTATTTGTTAATGGGCTTCATGGCTACATTAGCCAACACCCATGAATATACGTACGATGGCCCACCCCCAACAATATTTTTCAATAAACTTCCATTAACCTCCGTATAGCCTACCAATTCGCCTAAACTAGACATATTGACGGCTATGATGTAATAGTTTAACGTGTTATTGACCAGGTTAACCGCAATGTGCCCCCATGAGGCGCTGTTGAAAAATTCCAAAACCCCCACAACTTCGCCATTACTGCCTACGAATTCTACAGCCAATATGCTGAGGGGCCTCATGGGTGCCCACTGGGCAGTAGCAACTATTGCGGCTACCAACGCCAATGCCAACGCCAATAGGCCTACCTTAACCATACTGGTCAATAAACCTCTGGTGGGGTGTGTTAATTTTTCTAATTCATAGTAGGTCAAGTTCTAGGGCCTAAAACTTTAAGGGATAGTGGCATAGGGGCTTATGGATAGTGACGTTAAGCTTAGTGAAACATCACTGAGGGTCTACATCCTCCTCCTCAGGGAGGGTAGGCCGATGAGCATTAGGGAGGTTCAAAAGGCCCTAGGTTTATCAAGCCCTGGGCAGGCCTACCACCACCTGGAGCGTTTAAGGATGCTGGGCCTGGTGGTTAGGGATAGTGAGGGTTATAGGGCTGTTAGGAGGGGTAATGTTGTTGATGGAGCTGTAATAGTTAGGTCAAGTATACTGCCCAGGGCCTCATTCTACATGGGCTTCTCAGCCTCATTAACGATAACATACGCCATAATGGCTATTATGGGCCTCGTGAAGCCTGACGCATTCGCAGTAGTTTCACTAGCAGCGCTCCTAACCTTCTCCACCATAGAGTTCAGAGACCAGTTCGTTAGGCTTAGGAGGCCTTTAAGGTATTGAAGTTTACATGAGTTAGGTTCATTAAGAGAAGGGCTAGGTATAGCTTATGGATTTGAGGGAGTTCGTGAATTCAATAATAGGTGAGGTTAATCAAACGCTGCTTAAACCCCTCGAAGACATTGAAAGCGGCCTCGAGGGCATTGTAGAGGTGATTTCCGAGAATTTGAATGTAAGCAGGCCCAAGGTCATAGCGACTATCAATAATGTTGATGAATGTGGGGGGCGTGGTGATGGATTATGCTCAACCATAGGTGGCGTATACCTACCTGACGAGGAGGTTATCCTAGTGAACTATAAGGTCAGCCTAGAGGCACTACTACACCTCTACGCACACCACCTGCAGGCGGTTGAGGTTGGTAAGGCTAAATATATCCAGGCCGTGAGGGGTGAGGAGGTTAGGCTACCGTGGGAGTTGAGGCCCAGTGAAATCCTGGCAATGTACAGGTCTACGATACTTTTAAGGAACCTCAACCCTAGGGTTGTTAAGGTGTTTAACGAGGATGTTAAACCCAGGGTTAAGGACGTTGAAAGGGCCCTAGGCGAGGTTAGGGGCAAGGTCAACTACCTGGCTAGGGTTATCGAATATGTGGTCAGTAGGGTTAGGTAGCTTTACGAACCTTACTCAATATTTCATCAACAATAGCCTTAGCCCTCCCCTCAACCTCACCTGGGGCCCTAGCCTCCTGGGGATACGGTAAGCCACCATACTCCTCCGGAAGCTTCCTAGTCGCATCAATACCAACCTTACTGCCCAGGTTAGGTATAGGCGTCGATGGGTCAAGCTCCTCCGTGGGGGATTCAGGAACTATGACAATATCCCTCTGTGGGTTGACGTTAGCGGCCACTGAGTATAATACCTGCCCAAGGTCCCTAACATCGACGTCTGAGTCAACGACTACAACAACCTTATTGTATACGGGTAGTAGGCCCCATAGGAGGTTCATAACCCTCCTGGCCTCCCCAGGATACCTCTTCTCAATCGAAACCACCGTAACGTAGCCAACGCCCTCCGGGGGCATGTAGATGTCTTTAACCTCAGGCGCTATTAATGTTAGCAATGGTTTAAGCACCTCTACGCCAAACCTTATAATATTCCCATCCTCCATGACAGGCTTAGCTGTTGTTGTAACAGGTATTAGCGGATCCTCCCTCGAATATATTGCGGTAACCTTGGCCACAGGGTACTTCTTAACAATCGAATAGTACCCGACGTGATCCCCGAAGGGGCCCTCATCGGCATATTCCCCCGTCAACTTAGCCTCAATAACCAGCTCAGCATTGGCTGGGTATGTTAAATCCACGGTGGAGCCCTCAACAACCTCAACCCCCTCCCCCCTAACACCCCCTGCGGCAAACACCTTATCTAAGGGGTGGGGTATTGGGACGCCTGCCATAAGCATTGTGACTGGGTCTGGGCCTAGAACCACCGCTATTTCTGTTGAGCCAAGCCTACTGTAGTATTCGCTCCTGCGCCAAGGCATCCAGTGCACTATGAATCTGTCCTTCCCAAGGACCTGGAGCCTGTAGTAGCCGAAGTTGACTAAGCCTCCGTATTTAATGAAGGTGGCGCCGAACGTTATGAATCTTCCTGGTTCAAGGGGCCATTGCCTTAATGCAGGTATTTTACCCAGGTCAACATCCCTCCACTCACGCTCCTTAACAGGAGCCCTACTAACCCTCTTAGGCATGTAGCCTGCAACCCTCGTTAAATCTCCAATAGACTTAATGGCGTCGATTAGGCTGCTTGGCGGCCTCACGTTAATGAGGCTAGCCATCCTAGACGCCGCGTCTGTTAAAGATCCAACAGCCCTAACAACCCTACCCCACGTCCCAAATATATTGCCTACGGCTGGCAATGTACCCTCCTTAATCCTCTCAAAGATAACCACAGGCCCTCCCCTGCGTGCAAGCTCCCTCAGGATGGCGGCCAATTCAAGGTCTAGGCTAACCTCTTCATTAAACCTCACCAATTCACCCGAATCCTCTAGATCCTTCAAGAAATCCCTCAAACTCCTATACACCATGGGTTACCTGGCCTTACCGGGTATTTATCGGTGATTAGTCGGTATAACGCTGGCCTTCGAAGATAGGAATGTTGTTAGGCCGTGAAACTTTAGGCGCCTCTAGTTTATAAGGGGCTTTGGGTAGCCCTCAATTGTGGTTAATGCATCTGGTTTAAGGAGGTGGCTTGTGGCATTCAGCCCAACAACCCTTACCAGCGCATTCTCCTCAGTAACCCTTGGTACCGCCCTGGCCTGGTACCTGAACGGCGCCTTCAAACCGTTAATATACGTATTAACCCTCATTGGCGTTGCCCTGGCCCAGGCCGGGGTTAACCTAGTCCACGACTACGTAGACTACTCAACTGGCGTAGACATACTCTACCGGGCCAGTGGCTTTGCGCATAGGCCTAATCCAATAATAGACCTTGGTTTAAGGCCTAGGAGCGTTAGGCTTGCCGGCTACTTAATGCTGGCGGCGGCGCTCACGATAGGGGGAGTTTTAGCGTATGTGGTTGGCTGGCCCATATTGATCCTTGCCGCTGCAGGCCTCTTAATAGGGGTTGGCTACAGTGAAAGGCCCCTAATGCTCCACTACAGGGGTTTAGGGGAGGTCTTCGCCGCATTGGCAATGGGCCCCCTCGTAACCTGGGGGTCCTACATGACGCAGGTTGGCTTATCGGCAAATCCATCGCCCCTAATTGTAGGTATACCCAATGGCCTATTCACATTCCTGATACTTATTGGTTCAGGGGCCCTTGAGATAGATGCCTGCAGGAGGGTTGGTAAATTGACCATAGTCCTAATGTTGGGTTTAAGGCGCATAAAATACCTAGTCTACGGCATAGTCGCATTAATGTATGCGTCCATAGTAGCCTCAGTGGCCTTAAAATACCTACCATACCTATCGCTAGCCTCGCTACTACTCATACCCCAGACAATTAGGCTTGCAGGGCCGCTACTAACTGGTGATGAGGGTGAGGTTAGGAGGCGTTGGAGGGAGTTGAGGAGGCTTTGGGCCGGGCCCTTCAGCGTTAGGCTTATAATGCTTGCAATACTCATTGCATCAATGGTTGTTAGTAGGCTTTTTGGCATTCCTTAAACCTTCAAAATATTGGATACTTGCTAAGAGGGCGTAAGTGCAGGAATACTTATACATTAATCTCTTTAAGAGGTTCCTAAGGACGTTAACCATGTTTAAACATACGCCGGGTGGTTAATATCTGCTGCCCAACCTTCAGCCATTAAGGATGTTGATGCCTCTAGTAGCGTCTACTTAGCAGAATCACCTTAGCCACATCCTCAGCCACCTCAAGCTTATTTAAAGCCTCAGGCAGCGTTTGGCCAACTGCAACAGCCCCATGATTCCTCAACACCACCAGGTCCGAACCCTTAGCAACCTCTGAAGCCACAGCCTCAGCCAATTCGGCGCTTCCAGGTTTGAGGTAAGGTACCTCACCAATCCTAGATATGTACGATTTCAACTCGCTTAACGGCGAGTCGTTTAGGGTTAACCCGGCGGTGTATAGGGCTAGTATGTGTGGTGGGTGTGCATGTATTACAGCCGTATATTTAGTTGCCTTATATATGGCTATGTGCATCCTCCATTCACTTGAAGGCGCCCTAAACCCCCTAGCCACAGAACCATCAACACTCAATTCAACAACATCCTCAGGCCTTAATTCTGTCTTAGGAACATTACTCGGCGTTATGTACACCACGCCGCCAACCCTAATGCTTGCATTACCCCCCATTAGCGTATTAAGCCCCCTCACGTAAGTCTCCTTGAAGTACCTGACTAGAGCCTCCCTTAACGCTAAGTCTCCGGCACTATTCATATCGAGGCTTGCAGTGGTGGTAGGCCCAATTTAAGCCTATATTCGTTTAACACAGACAAATACTCGACAAGCCACATATCCAGCCTCTCAGGCTCCTTCGGATACTTGGCGTAGAGGCCCTTAACCTTATCCATGTACCTCAGGGCTAAGGTCAGCTTCCTGGCTACGTCAGGTATTTTAAGCATTCTTAAGGCTACCTGCATCTTCTTAACTAGGCTTAGCTCCATACTACCTTTAACAGATATTTCAAGGACCTCATCCTCAGTAAGTAGCCTAGCCCTAAGGCCCCTATTCAACTGCCTGTTGTCGAGTGTCTGAAGCATGAGCCTCAATACGTCGAGCTGGGCCTGCTTAACACCATAGGCCTCAAGGTACCTTAGGTTAAACCTCCACAACCCCCTCTCTGAGAAGTCCCCTGACTCAAAGGCCTCCGCTATGGTTTTTGAAGCCAACTCAGCTGAAAGTAGGGCTGGCCCCAACCCACCCCCATGTATTGGGTTGACTGTAAGGCCTGCGTCACCAATGGCCACTATGCCGGGCCCAACCATTGAGGCTAAGGGCCTCCTGGTAGGCACTATGCCGCCTCCCGCGTGTATCACCTTACGTACCTTAACCCTCCCCTGCCTAATGAGGTAATTTACGTAGTTGGCCCTTGGATTTAGCCCAGAATCCTTAACAAGCTTCCCCCATATGCCTAAGCCCACGTTGGCTGTGTTGCTTGACTTTGGGAAGAACCACCAGTAGCCCCCCGGCGCAATGACATTGTCTAAGTATATTTTTATGAAGTTGACGTTGTCTAAATCCCCATCGAGCTCAACAACCTCCCTATATGCATATGATGCATCCTCAGGCAGTAGTGGTTCGCTCACCTTAAACTGGGGTGGTAGCTTAGTTCTAATAACCCCAGTAGCCCCTGAGGCATCTATAGTCACCTTCGCATATATGTCCATTGATGATCCATCAGGCCTATTCACCCTAACCCCCCTGACAAAGCCATTTTCAACTATTGGGCCAACTGCCGTATGCCTATCGTAGAGTGTTGCCCCTGCATTAACTGCGCTGTTTATGAGCCAGGAGGCCCATTTAGCCATATCGAGCGCATACCCCCTACCGAGGATAATGTACCTGACTGATAGGTCGGGGCTGTACAGCTCGGCGCCATCGTACCTAACCATGAATACGCCTTCAGGCGGTTCGAAGCCGGATGCCTTAAGCCTCTCGATGTGGTGGTCCCCTATTGCATCGCCAGTCGTTTTAAATACCTCGTCGGCAGGCTTCTTCTCGATTAAGGCTACTGAAAGGCCCATTTTAGAGAGGAGGTAGGCCGCATATGAACCGGCAGTCCCGGCGCCAACCACAACGACGTCGTATGAATCGCCCATTATTAGGCATTGCTTGTCAACATATTTAAGCATTGGCGCTCTCAGGCCCGGGTCCTCATCAACCCTCAGATTATCCCGTCCTCTTCACTGGGGGTAATACGCATCAATGCTTATAACCTTAACCGCACACATAGGTTGCGTGAGGGCAGTTGCAATAGAGTCGCATGGTGGGCCGGAGAAGCTTAAGGCGATGGTATTACCAGATCCTGAGGTGCCTGAAGGCTATGCCCTAATTAGGGTTGCCGCAACATCATTGAATAGGGTTGATGTAGCTGTAAGGTCAGGTAACATAGATTTCAAGGTTAGGATGCCCCACGTGCCTGGCGTCGATGTGGTCGGCTACGTTGAGAAGGTTAACGGCAATGTAGCCAACGTGTCTGTTGGAGACCTTGTGGTGGCCAATAGCGTGTATGGATGTGGTAAATGCAGGTACTGCCTAATGGGTATGGAGGACTACTGCCCACTATGGGTCATGATAGGCGTACACGTGTGGGGATCCTATGGCGAATACGTGTCCGTCCCAGCCAGAATACTTGTCAAGCCTCCAGGAAACCTAAACATAGTTGAGTTAGCTGCAATGCCCCTAACATATAGTGTTGCCTGGAAGGCACTGAGGATGGGCAATGTGGCGAGGGATTCGACAGTATTGATATGGGGAGGTTCAGGTGGTGTTGGTACAGCATTAGTCCAGTTAGCTAAGGCTAGGGGCGCCAGGGTTGTGGCCACAAGTGCAAGCGATTGGAAGCTTGATAAGCTGAGGGAGATTGGAGCCGACCTGGCAGTAAACCACTATGACCCAGACTCCGTAGATGAGATAATTGAATATATCGGGGGTGATGGAGTCGACGTAGTCTTCGACCTGATAGGTTCAACACTTCAAAAGTCCCTTAACCTAGTTAAACCTGGAGGGAAGGTTATAGTTGTAGGGTCTGTTGGGGGATCATACACGAGTGTAAATATAAAGTCGATATACTACAAGCACGTGACGATAATGGGCATACATAATGCCTCAACAGCCGACTTAAGGGATGTATTAACCTTCGCCTCGGCAAACGGCATTAAGCCAGTAATACAAGATGTCATAGATATTAGGGACGCTGCAGATGCCCACAGGGCTATGGAGAGGGGGTTGATATTTGGCAAAATTGTGATGAGGCATGAGTGGTATGGTGACTAATTTAACGGAAGAGCATCTCGATGGATTCAACAATCTCCCTGGGCTCCTTGGTAATTAGCATGTTCCAAAATTCGCTATTCCTCCTAAACCCATACACCTTACCCCTAGCGCTCCTCTTAATAATCTCCATGTAGCCAACCTCAACTAGCTGCTCCAGGAAATTCCTTATTATGACGCCATCAGCCCTGGTTATCCTACCCACGTGGTTAATCTCCTGGGCTATCTTACTGGGCCTGACTGTGACGAGGTTGCCCTTAGCCGTTAATGCGTATTCTCGGAGTTTGACTATGACGTTAAGCTTCATGTAGTAGGCCTTGTTTGAGGCCTGCCTAACCCTAACCTCTTCACCCCTTACAAGTTTTGCATTAGCCATATTTACAGGCTGCAATAGAACTGGCTTATAGTGGTTTAATCACGTGACACCCACATAGATTTCCACGCCTATGTCACGTTAATAGTTATGAGGCCCAAATGTGGTAAAGGTTAAATAGCTTAGCCTAAGGGGTTGCTGTGGCTAAGAGGGGTGGACCACGTACAATAGGTGTACCGTGGAGGTTCCACATAACGCCGGGAATATTTATTAACAGCATAGTACCTGTTGCCGACAATAGTGGGGCTAAGTTGGTTAAGGTAATAGGCGTTGTTGGCCACAATTCAAAGACCGTCCATAGGAGGGTGCCAGGGGCTGGTGTTGGGGATATGGTTGTCGTGAGCGTGATTGAGGGTAAGCCTGAGATGAGGAAGCAGATACTTAGGGCGATTGTCATTAGGCAGAGGAGGCCCTTCAGGAGGCCTGACGGCACGTGGGTTGCCTTCGAGGATAATGCGGTAGTCATAGTTACTGAGGAGGGGCAGGTTAGGGGGACTGAGATACACGGACCCGTGGCCATGGAGGCTGCCCAGAGGTGGCCTCAAATAGCCTCAATAGCGACAATGATAGTGTAGCCGGTAAACCTTAAATATGAACTAGACTTCAATGCCCTAGTGATGAGCAGCGCAGGCTGATTAGGTGAGTGAGGGATTTGAACGCTGACTAGCTTAAATCAATCCTAGCCAACGTATAGACCGTAGACCTACCACCACCCCTAGGCTGTATAAGCTTCCTAACAAGCCCCTTCTCAACAAGTATCCTTAAACTGGCCCTAACAGTCCTTTGGGGCAGCATAGTCTTTTCAATAATCTCCTTAGGCGTTAAAGCCCCCTCATACTCAAGGACTTTAAGGATTAGCTTGGCGCTTGGGGGCAATTCGCTGACTATGGATTCTAGAATCTTCCTATACCTCTGGAGGGCTGTCGGTGAAGTAGTCTTGACAAGCCTTATATCAGGCCCCCTTGTAACCACAACCCTGTTTACGACAGGGTATCTTAAGGACCCATCAAGTATTGCCTCAACCCTATACTTGGACACTATGTCGCTTACGGTTATTTTAACATCATCAGGGACGACTATGGGTACCCTGGCTATGTTTGTTGAGTTTACCGGCACTATTTCAAAAGCCCTTAAGCTGCCGTAAAGTAGGACGCCCCCCGCACTCAATGCGTATGCAGTTGAACCAATGGGCGTCGATATTATTAAGCCGTCTGACTCATCCCTCCACACGAAATCTCCATTTATAGTCAATGTGTAGTTCATCAACGATGCACTCCTAACAGGCGCTATCACAACGTCGTTTATAGCCACATCACCCCCCTCAAGCCTTAACGTGGGCAGCGACTCAACGGTATATGAGCCTGAGGACAATATGTTGCCCAGCTCGCCCAACTGAGACACATCTATAGTGTTTAAATACCCTACACCGTAGCCCACGGTCACTATTGGCTTATCGATACCTGCCAGCTTCCTAAGCGTATTCAATATGAACCTGTCGGTGCCTAGGACGCCTACGAAGTCGAATTCCTGAATCCTACCCAGTAATTCGTCGGCATCGTTGAAAACCCTAATCCACCCCTCCCTCACCTGAATAGCCTTAAGATTCCTTGAAATTAAGCCAAGCTTAACCATTCAAACCCATTAACACTGGGGCTATTTTAACATTACCTACAACAAATGGCACCACCCACATCCTCTAATCTGCATCCTGGCTATACATACCTTAATAAACTGGATGAAATATTGTTAAGATATAGCACATTAGGTGGCAAAAATCTTATTAGCAGTGGGGGTTATGGGGCTATGTGACTATAGTAAGTATAGTGCCTGAAATAGCGCTAGATGAGGGCTATAACTACGCCGGTGGTTTAGGCGTCTTGGAGGGCGATAAATTCTACGCAATGGCCAGGGCTAATGTAGACTACGTAGTTATAACGCTCCTTTACAGGAATGGATACGTATCATACAGCTTCGATAGTGTAAACAACCCAATACCACAGCCCCAGAGGCAGCCCAGGGACTTCCTATCTAAACTAGCCTTGAGGACGCGCCTAAGGGTATTCATGAGGGGTGAGGCGGTTTACGTAAATGCCCTGGAGTACACGGTTAATAGGGCTAGGGGGGTGTTCCTTGAGCCATGGACGCCTAGGTGGGCCTATAACCTAACGGACAGGGTTTACATTGAACAGACCCTTGAGGATAAATTCTACAAATACCTACTGTTGGCTAAGGGGGCTGCTGAATATATTAGGCGCGTCATTGGTTTAAACAATGTTGAGAGGATAGACCTGAATGAGGCATATACGGCGCTGCTACCGCTGGTGCTTCCACTACCACCCAGCAAATACAGGTTCATAATACATACGCCCGGCCCCTGGGGCCATCCAAGCTTCCCAGCGCAGCTGTTTGAGAGGGAGTTCGGCTATAGGTTCTTCGAGGACCCAGTCATATTGACTGAGCTGGGGCTGTCCATGAGTAGTGAGGTTGTTGTGGTCTCCGAAAAGATGAGGGATGTCATAAGCAGGGTCATCCCACACCACATGCATAAGGTGAGGGCAATAACCAATGGCGTAGACTCGGTGAGGTGGGTTGATGAGAGGGTTATGAAGATGTACCGTGAGGGGAATCTGAACGTGGACAATGTTAGATACGTTAAGGAATCGATGGTTCCTGAATTGGAGAAGCTCCTCAGAGCCTATAAGCCAGGCCTAAGCATTGGAAATAGGCCTATTATCGCATGGGTTAGGAGGGTGACGAGGTATAAGAGGCCTGACTTCGCCCTAAGGTTCATTAACGAATATGGGTCAGACGACGTAGTCTTCGTACTTGGAGGTAAGGCGCATCCATATGATGAATGGGGGCTCCACATGGTTAAGGCCTTCAAGGAGGCTTCAATGAAGCTGAACAACGTAGTTTACATACACGACTACGACGTATCCATAGCTAAGCAGGTATTGTCCAAGTCCACAATACTGCTATTCACACCATTCCCAGGTTGGGAGGCTAGCGGTACGTCATTCATGAAGGCCTCCATGAATGGTACAGTTACCTTAGCCTCAAGAGATGGGGCAGTGCCTGAATTGATAATAGACGGCTACAATGGGTGGCTCTTCGGTATAGATGAAAGGAGCCTCATAGACATAGGCTCTGATCCAAGGGCCCAGGAGATAAACGAGTATGAGTATGGTGAATTTTCGAGGAAGCTTAAAGATATTATAAAGATGTATTATAATGATAAGGGTAAGTTCTATGAAGTGGCAGTTAATGCAATAAAGACCTTTATAGATAAGGCCGATATAACAGTAACATTATCAAAATACTACACTAATATACACTTTAAGAGGCCTTAACCCTAACATACCCAGGCTTAACATATATGAACTTACCCACGTAAACCCTCCTTGCCCTAACCTGGCAGTATGCATCTAACCTACCCCACCTCATAGTGTTTAGGTATGTTTTTATAATTGACTTAGACGCCTCAATTGGCGTCACCCCCTCAATATTGTTCACGTTAAGCTTCTCTTTAATAGCCTTAACAACGTGGCTGCACTCGTTAATTAGGGGGCATGAGGAGCAGGGTGCGTTGGGGCATGCAGACCCCACGCATTTAACCTCCCTATTTATTTCAATCAATATTGCGAATTGCCTAATCTTAATGCCGCAGTCCTCAACCTCCATGGATGCGACGACTATTGGATTAGTATATAATTCTATATGCCCCCTGCGTTTTGACAAAACACCAACCCTACGCAGCCTCCTCAATCTGCGGTAGACTGGTGGTGATGAATCACCCTTAAGGGCCTTATTAACGGCATTAACCATAGACTTCAAATCGTTCATAAACCTGTCATCTACAAAGACTATGCTTATGCCCTTAACCATATTTAAACTATTACTCATGGCATATAAATTGTGGGTTTCGTGCATATTCTGCACAGCTAAATAGTAGGTAATGTTTAAAATATAGCCTATTTTGAAATTAAACCATGGTTAAAGTCACCCTGAGGAGCCATGAAAGGTACCTTGGCCCCGAGAACGCGCCACATAGGGCCTTTCTCAGGTCTATAGGCTTCACCGATAGTGACATAGGTAAACCCCTGATAGCTGTTGTGGCGGCTTGGAGCGAGGCCGGCCCATGCAATATACATACGTTGTCGCTGGCGGTCCATGTTAAGGAGGGCGTTAGGGAGGGTGGTGGCTCACCCCTGGCTGTACCCACCATAGTTGTGAACGACAACATAGGTATGGGTACTGAGGGTATGAGGTATAGCCTAGTTAGCAGGGACCTCATAGCAGATACTGTTGAGGCCCAGGTCAATGCGCATGCCTTCGACGGCTTCGTAGGAATTGGTGGATGTGATAAGACGACGCCAGGCCTACTTATGGCTATGGCCCGCATCAACATACCTTCAATATACCTCTACGGTGGGTCCGCCGAACCTGGATATTACGGTGGTAGGGAAATAACGATAGAGGATGTGCACGAGGCCCTTGGAGCCTACCTAGCCGGCAAGATAACGCTTGAGGAGCTGTATGCTATTGAGCAGGCAGCCCACCCAACATACGGTACCTGCGCAGGCATGTTCACGGCCAATACAATGGCCTCTATAGCTGAGGCGCTCGGTATGGCGCTTCCCGGAAGCGCCTCACCTGTGGCTACATCGGCCAGGAGGGTTAAGTACGCTTACGACACGGGTAAGGCTTTAATGAACCTCATTGAGCTCGGCATTAAGCCAAGGGACATAATGACGTATGAGGCCTTTGAAAATGCCATAGCGGTGCTAATGGCCATGGGGGGTTCAACCAATGCAATACTGCACCTACTGGCGATAGCCTACGAGGCAGGCGTCAAACTAACCCTAGACGACTTCGACAGGATTTCAAGGAAGGTACCATATATAGCCAACCTTAAGCCAGGGGGTGAGTACGCTATGGCTGACCTAGACAAGGTTGGTGGAGTGCCCTTAGTGATGCTTAAGCTACTTAAGGCAGGCCTATTGAATGGGAAGGCATTGACAGTCACAGGCAAGACTGTTGAGGAGAATTTGAAGGAATACAAGTTCCCCAACGTAGACCACAGCCACATAGTCAGGGACGTTGATAAGCCAATTAAGCCGTGGGGAGGCATAAGGATTCTTAAAGGCTCACTAGCCCCAGAGGGGGCTGTTGTTAAGGTCGCCGCAGCCGACCTAATGAGGTTTGAGGGTAGGGCTAGGCCATATAACAGTGAGGCTGAGGCATACAGGGCCGTTAAGAATGGTGAAATTAAGCCTGGCGACGTGGTTGTGATAAGGTATGAGGGGCCTAAGGGCGGCCCAGGCATGCCTGAAATGCTGAGGATAACGGCAGCCATAGTTGGGGCTGGCCTGGGGAGGGATGTTGCGCTCGTCACAGATGGCAGGTTCAGTGGGGCTACCAGGGGCCTAATGGTTGGCCACGTGGCCCCTGAGGCAGCTGCGGGAGGCCCAATAGCAGTTGTTGAGGATGGTGATAGGATACTGATCGACGTAGAGAATGGTAGGCTAGAGCTACTGGTACCCCAGGAGGAGGTTAATAGGAGGCTTAAGAATTGGCAACCCCCACCACCAAGGTATAGGAGCGGCCTATTAGCCAAATACGCCTCCCTAGTATCTTCAGCATCAATGGGGGCTGTGACGCTGCCTAGGTTGTAGTTTAAGGATTTAAAGCCAGCTTAACCAACCTTAAATGCCTGGCAGGCTTAACGGTAAGGTAGCCATAGTAACAGGGGGTGCTAGGGGTATTGGGGCTGCAATAGCCTACAGGCTCGGGTTGGATGGAGCCAAGGTAGCAATAGTCGACGTTAATGAGGAGGCGGGTAGGTGGAGGGAGGGTTGGCTGAGGGATAGGGGTATTGATGCAATGTTCGTTAAGGCAGACGTCTCGGTTGAAGGCGATGTGAAATCCATGGTTAACGCAGTCGTCGAAAAGTACGGTAAGGTGGACATACTTGTGAATAATGCTGGAATAGGCTTCGGGGGCAAGAGCATCTTCGAACAGACGCTTGAGGAGTGGAGTAGGGTTATTGCAGTCAACCTGACAGGCCCATGGCTATGTTCAAAATATGCAGGCCAAGTCATGGCTAAGAACGGTGGGGGCGTGATAGTCAACATCGCCTCAACGAGGGCATTCCAATCGGAGCCGAATACCGAACCATACTCAGCCTCTAAGGGGGGCCTAATTGCATTGACGCACGCGCTCGCCATAAGCCTAGCCAAATACAGGATTAGGGTTATTGCAGTCTCCCCAGGCTGGATAGATACGTCCGAGTGGCAGTACCCTCCCAGGAAGCCCAGACTGAATAGCCTTGACCATGGCCAACACCCGGCAGGTAGGGTTGGAAACCCCATGGATGTCGCAAACCTTGTTGCCTTCCTAGTTTCCGACGAGGCATCCTGGATAACGGGCGTCAACTTCACGATAGATGGCGGTATGACTGTTAAGATGATTTACATAGACCCGTATGTAATAGGCGACTCAGTGTCTATGCTTAGCCAAGACCCTGAACTTGGGAGGCTTATTGCGAAGGCCCTTGAGTCGGGCAGGTGGAGGGAGCTTAAGGAGGCTTTATCGAAGTTCACCTCTTAAAGGCCAGAGGGCTTGGGCTAATTCCGCAACTTCACTTAAACCCAACTCCCTAACCCTCTTACCGAGGAGCTCCGGGGGCGTGTATTTCAGGGATTCCTCACCGAAAACCCTCTTTAAAACCCCCCTAAGAACCCTGTTGGGCTGCGTGAAGACCCTCCCGGTGAACCACTCGATGGCGTCGATGTTGCCGCAGGGTTCTTTAGGCGTCAACTCAACTATGGCCGAGTAGACCCTTGGCCTAGGCCAGAAGGCTGATGGGGGTATTGTCGCAATGTAGCTGATGTTCATTAGGCATTGTGAAATTACGCTCAACCTACCGTAATTCCTACTGCCGGGCTT
>CAYFHR010000016.1:0-15667 GCA_964343155.1 uncultured Thermoproteaceae archaeon
AGGACTACAATCAGCGTATTATTGCTTAACATGCTGTATGAAACGATGGTTAAGGGTAGGTTGAGGGGTATTATGTAAGGCGGTATTATTAGCTCAATATCTATGGGCGAATTTATCGAGATAGAGTATGTGGCGTTCGATGAATTAAAGGTGTAATTACCATAGTACACTACTGATACATAACCACCACCGAATAGGAATAGTGAAACTATGTTCCCTGAATAAAGTATCATAGGTATTAGTGAGCCCGTCGAATCATTTATGGCCTCTAAGGTGTCTGGTATAGGGCTTATAGGCAATGTTACATTCACCACGGTTGAATTTTGGGGAAAGTAAAGGGTATAGTTTACTAAAGCCACACCACCCTCCTTAAACATTACTATTAATGCAACGGCTATTAAGCCAATGTACATGCGGTTAACCTTCCTCAAAACATTTTAAATTTTACTGGCATCACCCACTATGCTGCTTAACAATAGATTCAACATACTGGTCGCATTCCTTTTTAAACTGGCAGAACCTGCATGCATTAACGTTTTCGCCATTAAGCCTCCTCTGGAGGAATGGGCACCTGCTCACGTAGAATCTTGGAAAGCACTTCCTACACACTACGAAACTGCCCCTAATATACATAACGTCGCTGAAGGGCACCTCTGAGCCACATATTGAGCATTTGAACAGCTTAGCCACATTGCCCATGTTTGCCTAAGGTTTTAAACCATATGCTTAAAACCTAAAAGGATCGGCCAGAAACCTAAGTGTGGTTAGGCTCTTTGTCGCAATCGACCTATCTGACGAGGTTAAGAGGAGTATTGTCAAGTTTAGGGATGCCGTATCTGGAAGCGGCGCCGATGTTAAACCTGTTGAGTACGAGAACCTGCACATAACGTTAAGGTTCCTTGGTGAGGTGCCTCAACAGTTGGTTAATGAAGTTAAGGCAAGCTTGAGTAGGTTAAGCTTCAGCCGGTTTAAAATACATGTTAAGGGGGTTGGCGCATTCCCAAGCGCCACAAGGCCTAGGGTAATTTGGGTTGGCGTTGAGGAGGGTTCCGAGGAGCTTAACAGGCTTCATGAAGTTGTCGAGGGGCTCGTAGGCAAATATGGCGTTGATGAGGAGGAGAGGTTCACGCCGCACATAACTGTGGCTAGGGTGAGGGGTAGGTTGGGTAGGTTAAGTGACGTTTTAAGGGAGTGGGAGGGGTTTGACTTCGGCTGGCAGGAGGTGGCTAATGTTAAGCTTAAGAAGAGTACATTAACGCCCAAGGGGCCTATATACGAGGATCTACTTGTAGTCAACCTTAACCCTTGATGAGGAGTAACTCCACCGGCCTGAGGCGTAAGGTTTTTAAGTTTTCCCACTTTCAGAAAATCGACTAACAATGCCGCCCAGGAGGAGGAAGGTTGAGGAGGAAGAGGAGGAGGTTGAAGAGGTTGAGGAAACTAAGCAGGAGGCTGAGGCAGGGGCTGGGCAGCCAACAGCCACTGTGGGCGGGAGGGTTAACTACGATGTTGAGGAGATTGAGGGTGTTGGTAAGGTTACTGCGCAGAAGCTTAGGGAGGCCGGATACTCAACAGCATTGGATGTAGCCTACGCTGGGGTTAAGGAGTTGAGCGAGATAATAGGTAGCGAGGATAGGGCGAGGCAGATAATTGCGGCGGCCCAAAAGCTCGTAGGCTTAAGCAACTTCGTAACGGCGCTGGAGCTCTATGAACGTAAGAGGAATGTACAATACATATCGACTGGCGTTAAGGCACTTGATGAATTACTAGGCGGCGGTATCGAAACCAGGGCCATCACAGAGCTTGCTGGCGAATTTGGGGCTGGTAAGACGCAGTTCTGCCACCAACTATCCGTAATGGTCCAGCTCCCTGAGGAGAAGGGTGGGTTGAGGGGTAAGGCGCTATACATAGATACTGAAAACACCTTTAGGCCCGAGAGGATTGTTCAAATAGCCAAGTATAGGGGCCTTGACCCTAAGGAGGCTTTGAAGAACATATTCTACGCAAGGGCCTACAACAGCGACCACCAGATGATGATTGTTGACGAGGCGAAGAAGATAATACCCAAGGAGAACATTAGGCTTGTCGTCGTAGACTCGCTGGTGGCCCACTTCAGGGCAGAGTACCCTGGTAGGGAGAATTTGGCTGAGCGCCAGCAGAAGCTAAACCACCATATAGCCCAACTCCTCAGGCTGGCGGACATATACAATGTTGCTGTCGTGGTCACAAACCAGGTGATAGCGCAGCCAGACATGTTCTTCGGCAATCCACTTAAGCCAGCTGGAGGCAACGTAATAGCCCATGGCGCAACATACAGGATTTGGCTGAGGAAGGGTAAGGAGAATATTAGGGTCGCCAGGATCCTAGACTCGCCAATGCACCCTGAGGGCGAGGCAACATTTAAGATAAGCGAGGAGGGGCTAGTCGACGGCGGATAACGTTAATTGCCGTAAATCTATTCGACAATTCTCGTAATTCATAATTACCGATAAACAGTTATTTTTATAAAACACAGCCTTAATAAGGCTTGTGGGGTTTCCGCCAACCTACGTTAAGGTTGTGGAGGCCCTACTAGAATTATACTCAACGTATAGGCGCCCCATTAAGAGTAAGGAGATTGCAGCCAAGTTAAACATGAATGAGGGCACTGTGAGGAATATAATGGTTGCCTTGAAGGCCATGAACATTGTTGAAAGTAAGACAGGGCCCTATGGCGGGGTCATACCGTCGCAGAAGGCGTCCGAGTTCGTTAAATCGCCGATAGCCGTCAACCCCATTAGCGACATAGCCCAAATATACATCAACGGCTCCCCAGGGAACCTATATGCGACGAGTATAGAGCTTATAAACGTCTACAATCCATACATGACTAAGGCAGTCATCAAAGTCCTGGGCAATATTAAGGCGATTAAGCCTGGTGATAATGTTAGGATAGGGCCTACAATGAATGCGAGGGTTATAATCGAGGGTGTGGTTCTTGAAAGCAACCAGCTGTCTAAGGAAGTCACCATCGTTGTTAAGAAGATGCTTGCAATACCTAAGATAAAGGTCATTGACGTAATGACGAAGGACCTAATATTCATTAGGGAGGATGAGAAGTTAGCGGCGGCTGCGAGGGTGATGGCTGAGAAGAGGATAAGGGCACTACCCGTCATTAATGAAAACGGGGACTTAGTAGGCTTAATAACGACCGTTGAGGTGGCCAGGGCTTATAGTGAGGGCAAGCTGGATTTAAAGGTTAAGGACCTCATGAGGCGCGACATACCTGTAGTGGACTGGGATAGCGACATATATGATGCAATGAGGCTCATGTTAAGCTACAATATAGGTAGGCTTATTGTGCTTGACCAGAAGAGGAAGCCCATAGGCATAGTCACCAGGACAGACTTATTAAAATACCTAGCCCCCATAGGTAATGCTTTGTGAGGTATGCCTACTAAGGGAGGCTAAGCATAGGTGTAGGCTTTGTGGGCGGCTAACCTGCGATGAGGATTATGTTGAGGATAAGGGCATTTGTAGGGTTTGCGCAGAGACGCTATGCTACATATGCGGCGAGAATTACGCAATAGCACTATGCGCAAACTGCGGTAAACCCATATGCAGGGCCCATAGCGTTAGGGTTGGTTTAAAGAGGTACTGTACGGTATGTGCAGCCAAGCTAGGCCTTATTAGGAGCAATTTTAAAAAATCCGGTTGAAGCACATGAAGTGCCCACCATAACAATATCGCTAAGCGACCTAAGCAGGCTAGTTGGCGTAGATCTGAGGGATAAATTTAGCGAAGTTACTGAATACATGAAGGTTGAGGTTAATTCAATAACAGGAGATTTAGCTGAACTGGAGGTGACTCACGACAGGCCGGACTACTTTTCAGCTGAAGGTATTGCAAGGTCTGTTAAAGGTATTCTAGGCGTTGAGGTTGGTTTACCTAAATTAACCATAGAGGAGGACTATGGCCTACTCAAAATTGGTAATGTCCCCCAAAGGCCAGTTATAAGGATGGCCCTTGTCGAGGATGTTGAAATTGACGAAGAGGCTGTTAGGCAGCTTGTCCAGCTCCAAGAGAAGCTACACATGACCTACGGCAGGGATAGGGCTAAGTTCGCAATAGGGCTTTATGATGCTGATAAGGTGAAGTTCCCATTAAGCTACGTTAACATGCCTATTGATGAAGTTAAATATGAGCCAATGGACGTGGGCAGGGTTGTTACTGGGCGGGAGTTGTTAACCATGGTTGATAAGGGGGTTAGGTATGGTAAATACGCCCTATGGAATGGCATGGTCCCTGTCCTGATCGATTCAAGCAACGTAATACACGTTGTAATACCTGTACTCGGCAGCGAATACTCTAGGTTAACTAAAGGTACCAGGAGGGTGTTAATAGACGTGACGGGCATTGATGATGCTGCGGTGGAGAATGCGCTTAAGGTTATGGCCTTTGCAGTGGCTGAGAGGTCGAGGAGCAGGGTTGTTAAAGTGCTTACGCCTGGCTCAAGGAGCATCCTTGAGCCAAGGGCAATTAGGGTTAAGGTAAGCGACATAAATGGCATACTTGGCGTTGATTTAAGCAGGGAGCAGGTTGTAGACCTACTGCTCAAGGCTAGGTACGGGGTTGAGGTGGATGGCGGCGAGTTAATAGTCCAGGTACCGCCATATAGATTCCTTGTAATTGGGCCATCAGACATTGCTGAGGATGTGGCCGTGGCCTACGGCTATAATAAGCTACCTAGGGTTTACCCAACGTCGAGGTCCATGGGCAGGCTAATGCCGTTGACGAAGTTCGCAGACATGTTAGCCAACGTCCTGGTTACATTAGGCCTCCAGGAGGTGGCCAATTACGTCTTAACGTCAAGGAGCCTAATGGAGGCTGCGGGCGTTGAATACTACGTCGATGTTCTAAACCCTGTGAGCGAGAAATTTAACGTAGTCAGAAGCTCCATATGGCCCCAGCTACTTAATGTAATATCCCAAAATAGGCACCTACTGCCCGGTAGAATCAAGATATTTGAAGTGGGTAGGGTTGTTAGGGGTGGGGATGTTTTAAGGGAGGAACCCCTACTGGCTATAGCCGTCTCAGGCCCTAGGGTGACTTTAACAGACGTATTAGTGGTCTTGAATACACTCATCGCGAAGCTTGGAGCTAAACCCACGTATAGGCACACTAATGCTAAGCCGTATGGCATTGAGGGTAGGTTCGTCGAAATCCTAGTTAACGGAAATAGCGTTGGTATTGCATTTGAGGTTAATCCACAAGTCTTGATAAACCTAGGCATAGATTACCCAGCCTCGGTATGTGAAGTCAATATCAGGGCACTGTGGGACAGCATACATAGTGTAGGTTGATGTGCCGTTCAATGGTTCTGAGGTAGGAGGATCCTTTAGGCCCTATGGCTTAAGTGCTTAAAAATAGAATACACGCATGCTTAGCGTGGAGGGTAGCTATACAATAGAGGTTGTTGAGGGTGATGTTGCTAGGCTTAAGATGACCTCCATGGTTGCTGGTAAGGTTATTGAGGTTTCATTCAATCTAAACACCAGGAACCAGCTTGTTGACCTGAGGTTAGCTACAATAGCCCCAATAACTGAGGAGGAATTCTCAATAATATCGCCTGCCGTCGGCTCACTTGGCTTCTACGCAGACTACGTTAAGGATTCTAAAATGGCTATTTTAACGCCATCGGTGGGCCTTAAGGGGCTTAGGGGTGTTGACGATGTTAAGAGGATAATGAACTCGCTGGCTGAGCTCGTCGAGGAGATGTCTAAGATGGGGAATTCGCCCCTCTCAAACATAGAGATCTCGCTAATATTGACTGAGAGGGGTTGGCTGATAGATTACCGTAATGGGGAGATGTTTAAGGTCCTTGACCTTAAGGGGATGGTTGCATCCATATACATTAGGCTTAAGGGCGAAACATCATTCAGCATAGCCGAAATAAACGTGAGCCTAATAAGGCCTATTAATAGGCAGTGCATAGTAAAGAGGATGTCTGAGCTGGGCTTCAGCAATATTGAAGACTACGAATACATGATTAAGGCCGTAATAGAAGCTAAAACCCTCGGACTCCTCACATTGCTAGCCGAGAAGGCGGAATCCTTAGTCATGGATATTGTTAAGGGGTGTTCCTAAACATGCTGCAGATGGTAGACGTTGCATTATTTATAATTGAAATCTTCGCGGCATCATCATTAATATACATGGCGATTAAGATCAGGGGCAGGTTAACTAGGGATGAGGGACGGGCAGATGGCGGCGACTTCAAGTTGCCTCTAAGTAGTGATGAGGTTAGGGTCCTAACATACCTACTAAGTAAGGACAGGCCTGTAGTGCAGTCAACCATAGGGAGGGATCTTAACATACCTAAGTCTACGCTGTTCAGGATAGTTAGGAGGCTTAATGAACTTGGATTAGTGGCTGTTGAAAAGAGGGGTAAGTATAATTATGTATATATCCAGAGGGTTGATGAGGTTAGGAAGATATTGAGCAGCTATGGTAAGTGAATTTACTTCATGGAATTAAAGGCGCCTACCACGCCCCAACCCTAGTAAATCCCTCACATACCTATATACCAATGGCTCCACCTCACCTGACGATAACCTCACAAGGGATAGCGTGAACCAGCCCCTAAGGCTGCTGCTCAGTTTAGCCAACTTATCAGCCACATATAGCGGTAGTGGATACCCCTCCCTACTCATCATCCTCAACACCCCATTTAATATACCTAAATTATTTAACACATTGTCGCTCGCCTCAATATATATGGGGGGAGCTGCTGGGGTATGCTGCATGTAGAATGAAACTAAACCCCCCATTACCCTGGCTGGTTTAGTTACCAGAGGCCTGTTAGTAGAACCCTTCTTAACCCTATACTTATTGAAGGCAACCATTGCTAGGGCTTGGCCACTAACACTCCCATAACCCTCAATGCCTGCCTTAAGGCTCCTGGAATCCTTAGTGAATGACATTAAGTACCCGTTCATGGCCTTAACCTTGTCGATAAGTTGGCTTAAAATACCTTGGTCTAGGCTTGAGAGGGGGCCATCGACCATTATCACCGCACCCTTACTAATGGGTAGGCTTAACGCCAATTCAGCTTCAATATTCCTTGCCAGGTGTGCTAACTCATCATCATTATTGATTACGGCTGACTTAACAACAGTCCTCCTGGCCATTCCAGGTACCTTAAGTGCGACAGCATGTATAAGGCCTATTAGTAGCCCCAGGTAGCTTACGGTCGTGAAGCCTGAATCCACAGCCCACACCTCATTAACCTCCTGCCCTGATTCAGGCACCTCCAATACCTCTATGTTAACCATGTCGAGGGGGGCTGCTAATCTTCCTAATTCGACTTCAGAAATCCTATATGATTCAGACACTATGCCTTTAAGGGTAGACAAGCCTAATCACCTGCTGTATTACTGACTTCAAGTAATCCCTATCTACTAAACCGCCAGGCCTAATGACGCCCAACATTGTTAGTATCGATTTCACGTCAGGCCTCACATCATCTATATAGCCCCTCTGCTGGGCCATTATGAGCCTCCTCAATGTTGCGGATGCACCATTAGCCCTCTCCTCTATAACAATTCTAGCCAGTGCCAATACTCCACTGTTAACCATTAATGATGACCATAGCCTGCGTAAATCATCTATGAGGGGCCTTGGAGTATACATGTATATTTTTGGTATGTTGACGTTGAATACGATTGAATTCCCCCTATATGTTAGGCATTCCCCTGGGCAGCACTTCAACGTTACGTATTCCTCATTACCCAACCTCAGATTACTTGCCCATTCACACTCCTTAACATTGATGATTATTTGCGCCTTCAAATCAATGCATGCGCCTTGGGAAAGGCATAGGGCTACATCGGCCTCATTATAGCCTCCACACTTTACAAACTTACATATCGGCAGGTTTAACGCCCCTACAGCAATTATTGAAGGCTCCCTAAGATACATAGCGCCTATCCACCAACCTAGCCCTCCACAGGGCCTCTAGGTAGTTCAACACCTTATCGCTACTAATCCCCAGTGCCTTAGCCATCTCAACCTCATCAAGGCCAACATTGGGGCCTTGTGAAGATACATACTCTATAACCTGCCTAGGTACCTTAGTCTTCCTAGATAATTCATCAAGCTTAGAATCTACAAGCTTCAGGGCTTCCTCAATGGCGTTTATTGATGATTCAAGGCGCGCAATGTCTGTTGGATCAACATCACCAACCTCTACCGAGTCTTCAACAATACCCCTATGCCTCATCCATAGAAGCCTCTTATTGAGCACATGCACAATGTTCGTAAGTTCTGTTGAATATTTAACTAATTTAGCCTTAACCTCCTTAACCCTCTCCTCATATTCAGCAACCACAACCTCAAGATCCTTAACCGAGCCCCTGCATGCGAGTTCGGTTAAGGCCTTCTTGACATCCGCCGGATTAGGCTTATCATACTCATCCTTAACGCTAAGCAGTTTAGCTATCCTTGAAACTAGGTTTACCAATACTGCCTCCTCATTAATGTAGCTTAATATTGAGGCTGCGTATTGGGTTATGTTTTCAATGGCCTGGGCCTCAGCCTCAGTGTTGGCTTTGATTGATCTTAAAGCCTCAAAGGCCTTACTTACAGGTATGTTGTTAAGGCCCTTTAAAGCCTTAGCAACATTAGCACTCACATTGCTTACCCTCTGCTCTATACAGGCCTTCAGCTCGTCGTCATTGATAATTAATTTCGATTTAATGGAATTCAACATGCTGATTACGGATTCGGCAATTACCTTAACCTCCTTAACCAACGACTCATCCCTACTAGCCAGTGCCTCAACCTCATCCTGCAGATTCAGCGCATCTACATATATTTTAGAGTATTTCTTTAAGTCCTGTTCACCCGGTTCACTAAGTATTGCGGACATTATCTTACACTCATCCTCTAGTTCAGAAATCTTTGCGGCTAATTCTACTGTACTTGGCTTTAACTCAAGCTTAACGTCACCCACATTTATCGTTATTGGCCTTTGTGAAGCCTCCTTAAGCCTGGCTATCCTCGAGCACAGAGCCTCAACAGCCTTACTAAACCTACCTCCGCATGTGCATAGGTACCTGCCATTGACCTCATATATAAGCCCCCTCATCAGCATCAGCTCTATTAAATCCTGTTCACGTACATCCCTCCACAGGTGTACTGGGAATAGTGACCTTATGACCTGTTCAAGCTCCTTCCCATCTAGGGGCTTCTCAATACCCCTCAGGTAGTCTCTTAAAACCTCCTCAACCCTAGTTATGCATGGCCTACCGCTACACTTGAAGGATTCCGGTATCTGGGCTCCAGCATCATCATTTGCCCATGCTAACACTATCTGCTTAAGTACCTCCCTCTTACCCTCCTTCCTCTTCGGTATACCTAACGTATACTGTATTATTGTTGATCTTAAAGACTCCTTGAAGGCGTTAATCTTCTCAATAAGCCTCAACGCATATTCCACATGCCTACTATACTCCCCAGGGACCTTGCTGAACCTCTCCAATACCCCCAACCCTATTAGCGTTATCCTTAACTCGTCGATTAAGTCGGAGCCGTAGGGTATTACAAGTACCCTCGCTGGCGAATCATACACCCCGCACCATTTAGGCAATTTACTGAACTTGGCCTTCAACTCCTCTGTAAGCATCTTATCGCTGACTGCAAATACCACCAGGCCGTCAAGCGGCCTGAAGGATCCATTAATCCTGATACCGCAGTTTGAGATTATTTGCCCAATATCGCCCTGTTCATCAACAATAACGTAGGCTAGCCTGGCATCTAAGGCCTTATCGACAATACCAACCCTTAAACCATTTTCGGAGGCTATGACCCTATCCTTAATGATTATTGAGGCTAAGTTTGAGGCTATGTCAATGGGCTTGGCGGTGGATGAATACCTTATTAGTTGGCTAAGTTCACTAAGGGCCTTACCATCGCCTGCAGATGCATTAAGTAGCCTATCGTGAATATTCTTTTTAAGTATATAGAGTCCACCTATGGAGTTTAAGCCATCTACATTCGCGTCAGCCGGTAGTATAACCATCAACCTGACCTTATCACCATTAACCACCGTATAATATGACGCATATTCTATAGACAAGTCTTTAAGGTCTTTGAAAACTATAGGCGGCATTCCATAAAGCATCCTCAGGTTATTCACCTTTGCTAGCTCGTTAGGGTTCTGGGGATCTACGTCAACTACAATAACCCTCTCGACTAGTTGGCTTAGTTCAACGGATTGATGAGCCTTAACGGGGATTCCAGATAAGGCAACCCTCAATACCTCGTCGCCGTACTTCTCTAATTCATTTAAAAGGTCAATGTTTATGAAGCCTTTAAGCTCCTCCTTAAGCAAATCCTTGAATTCCCCAATACTTAGAGGCCTCGACACCTCAGCGGCCCTATCTAGGAGCTTTGATGTTAGTTTAATGAGGTTCCTTGGCGATACTTGCCCATTCTCCATCCTCCTCGCCACAAGGTATATTAAAGTTAGCTGCTCCCTGGTGAGGGGCCATAATGGGTCAACGGCACCCTTCCTAACTAAATTAACCCTATCCTCTGTTGAATAGGCTTCAAGCCTAGAGGCCACAATGGATTCGTAGAGCCAGTAGGGGACCCTATCGTCTATCAAAACCTCCCTAAACACCCTACCCCTGGCTATGTCGAATATGTCCGGCAGCGTGTTCTTCAAAATATTGTAGTAGAGTTGGGGTGTGAACGCGGCAACGATAAGGACCTTGGCCAGGTTTGTTGGCTTTAAGCCCAGCATGTGGGCATACGACCTCGGCTCCACCAAGGCCCTGACTATCGATGAAGCCTCCATTATAAGCCCCCTAACCCTATCATCAATGCCCCCAGCCATCGTGTAGGCCCTTGTTAATTCATCAGCCTCATCGAATATCACAGCCATCGGCCTCGACGAATCCCTCGAAGCCATCACACCCCTTATAAAGTCCTTGACGTCTAGGCCTATGTTTAAGGCAACCCTGACTACGTCAAAGCCCTTATCCCTGAGAATTGCCTCGAATTCATCTAGTAGGTCGCTTTTACCGAAGCCGTAAGGCCCTATAACCACCACAAGCATGTTGTCGCTCCCCCTCAGGAAGAAGTCGGCAACCTTCGCAAGTTCGTTCAATTCTTTGTCTAGCCCAACAACCCTATACCTCCTATCCACCTTAGGTATTCCACTTGGGCTGAATGGCCTATCCACTAGGCCAATTGAATTGTAAGGGCTCTTCATTATACGTAAGCAATGTGGGTGGGTGTAATTAAGGGAACAGTTAAAATATTGTGGAGATTACTTTAAAGCTTAAGTAGGTGCGCCAATTGTGAGGCTTCCTGAGGCTTTGGCAAGCATTCTTGCCAAATATAATGTAGACTACGCCTTCACCGTGCCTGCCGAAGGTATATTACCCATATTGAGGGGGTTGTTGGATGTAGGCATTAGGGTTATCAACGCCAGGTTTGAACCCTCGGCAGGATTCATGGCGATAGCGTATTCGAGGGCGCTCCTCAAGCCAGCCATAGTCATAGCAACGGCCGGCCCTGGTATACTTGGCTTAACATCCCCCATTGCCCAGGCATACATTGAGGGTGATCCATTAGTCGTAATCTCCATATCCATCAATGATGAGAGGGGGACTGCAATGCACCAATTCCCAAGGATTGATGCCCAGCTCAATGTGGCTAAGCCTATAACTAAGGCCTCCTTAACGATAAGGAGCGGTGACGACGTATATCAGGTAATGGCTAAGGCATTTTCAATAGCGTTAAGTGGTAAGCCTGGCCCAGTATATGTTGAGGTACCGTCAATGCTACTGAGCAGTGAGGTTAATGTAGGCGGTGGAGTAGGGTACGTTGTAGAGAGGCCTGAGCCTAAACCAGAGGCTGTTGATGAGGCTGCGGACCTCTTGGCAAACGCGGAATACCCTGTAATAATCGTCGGCAGGGGTGTGTATCAATCCGGTGCATGTGGCCTGGCGGTTAAACTTGCCGAAATGTTGGACGCACCGATTGCAACCACAGTAATGGCCAAAGGCACAATACCCCCCAGCCACAGGCTTTACGCAGGGGTAGCTGCAGGTAGGGCTGGAAACCTGGTAGCCTATGAGGTATTGCGCAGATCCGACGTAATATTGGCTGTGGGAAATAGGTTTAGTGAAATAGGCACAGGTAGGTACAGCCTTGAGATTAGGGGTAAGTTAATACACGTCAATGTCGATGACTACGACCTGGGCAGGGCATACAAACCATACCTAGCCATACTATCTGACGCAGGCGCATTCCTCAGAGCCCTAATTTCAAAACTCTCCAAGATGAATATTAGGCGCAGGGACTACGTATATAGGGATCTTAAGGAGCTTTGGGCCCTTGAAGAGAGGGAACTTAGCGAATATTCGAAAGAGGCTTCAGGGCCGATAAAACCTTGGGAGGTTGTAAGAGCTGTTAGGGATGTTTTAGGGAGGGGTAGGGAAAGGGTTTTTATAGGTGATGTTGGGGCGCATAGGATTGAAACATTCATAATGCCCATATATGAGGGTGAAAGGTATATAACCACCACGAGCTACGTGTCAATGGGCCTAGCCGTACCTGGAGCCGTCGCTATATCGGTGGTTAAGCCTGATTATGAGTCAATAGCATTTGTTGGGGACGGTGGATTCCTAATGACCGGCCTTGAAGTATCGACAGCGGTACAGTATGGGGCGAAGCCTAAGGTTATAGTCTTCAACGACTCTTCATACAGGGTCTTGGGGATTTATGAGAAGGTTAGATACGGTAAATATACAGATAGCCTAGTTAAGTTAAGTAGCGTCGACTTCGCGGCGCTTGCAAAGTCCCTAGGGGCTGATGGATTCGTGATAAGGGATAGGGGTGAGTTGAGGGATTTGCTTATGGAGGCCCTTCAATCCGATAGGCCAACGGTCGTTGACGTTAGGGTTGACCCATCGTCAGTACCCATACCTTACCAGAGGCTTTACGGGATTAAACGCATTTAAACACGCCTAGGCGTAAATAATATGGAGAAGCCCAGGGTTGGCTTCATAGGCCTAGGCATAATGGGCAGCGGCATGGCCATGAATATTCATAAGGCCGGATTCCCCCTAATAGTCTACAATAGGACTAGGAGTAAGGCCGAACCCTTCGCAAGGCTGGGGATACCTGTAGCTAATTCGCCCAGGGAGGTTGCTGAGAGGTCGGACATAGTCATTGACATGGTTACTGACGCACCCGATGTTGAGCAGGTGTTGCTTGGGGAGAATGGCGTAGTTTACGGCGCCCACCCAGGCTTAATAGTTGTTGACATGAGCACGAACTCGCCCGACTACGCAAAGTACTTCGCAGGTAAACTAGCCCAATACGGCATAGAGTTCCTAGATGCGCCAGTGACCGGTGGTGATAAGGGGGCTAGGGAGGGTACATTAACCATAATGGTCGGCGGCAAGTATGAGGTGTTCCTTAAGGTTAAGCCTGTCTTCGAGGCTATGGGCAAGACAATAATATACGCTGGCGATGTTGGCTCAGGGCAATTATTGAAGCTGCTCAATCAAATAGTCGTGGGCCTAAACATGATGGCCGTGGCTGAGGCTATGGCGCTAGCCAAGAGGGCCGGTATCGATATGGAGAAGCTGTACACGGTGCTGTCAACGGGGGCTGGTAACTCATTCACAGTCCAATACTACATGCCTAAGATGATGAAGGGCGACTATGAGCCAGGCTTCAGGGCTGCACACCTGAGGAAGGACCTAAGATACGTCGTTGAATTGGCAAATAAGCTTAACGTCCCCCTACCAGGCACATCACTACTCCTACAGCTCTACAACTCCCTTGTTGCGAAGGGCCTTGGTGAGAAGGGGACGCAGGCATTGTTGAAGCTGTACTACGAAATGGCCAATGTCGCAGATGGGTAGGTTTAAGGCCTTCAAAATGGCGTCAAATGATTATTTGCTTTCAATTTCAGAATGATGGAATTATCTTATGTATCGTGAATTCGCTGAACCCAAGCAACTCAGCCCTCGTAAGCCTACCCCTAGCAACATCTATCATCAACTTGAATAGCCTCTCGCCCGCCTGTTCAATGGTTTCCTGGCCGAGGGTTACTGTGCTTGCGTCGAAGTCTATGTTTTCGCGCATTTTCCTTGCGGTATATGGGTTTGCGGTTACCTTTATGACTGGGGCTATTGGGTTGCCTGTAGGTGTACCCCTACCTGTTGTGAAGGCCACTATGGTTGCGCCGCCGGCAACCATGCCGACCACAGACATTATGTCGTAGCCTGGGGTATCCATTATCCATAGGCCCTTACCCTTAACCTCCTCCGCATACTCCAACACGCCCCTTATAGGTTTTGAACCACCCTTGATTATAGCTCCAAGGGACTTCTCCTCAATTGTCGAGATGCCGCCCTCAATGTTGCCTGGCGATGGCTGTGTACCAACAAGGTCTACTCCATATGATGCCGCAAGCTCAACCCACTTCCTTATAGTTTTAATGAGCTTATCCGCGACGTCTCTCGAAACAGCCCTCCTAGCTAAAATATCCTCAGCACCAATCATTTCTGGGGTTTCTGAAAGTATCACTGTGCCTCCCATGTCTATTAACTTGTCTGCAACATAGCCAACGACAGGATTTGAGGCTAACCCAGATGTTGCATCTGAGCCACCGCATTCGACACCTAGTGTGAGGTTCGATACGTCGAGCTCCTCAGGCTTCTGCCTAGAGACCTCCTCCATTATCTTCTTCAATTTCAAAACCCCCTTCTCAACGGCCGTTGGGGTTCCGCCATCCTCCTCCTGTATAACCACCTTATCGACTGGTTTGCCTGTCTTCTCAATCTCCTTAACTAGTTCATCTGCCTGAATCTGCTCACACCCAAGTCCAACAACCAATACGCCGCCTACATTGGGGTTTTTAGCCATGCCCAGTAGCGTCCTTTTAGTGATCTCGAGGTCTGGTTCGAGTTGCCCGCATCCAAATGGGTTTTCTATAAGTGCGGCTCCAGGTACCTGTGAGGCTATCTTCCTAGCCACCATACTTGAACATATCACAGTCGACATAACCAGCACATGGTTTCTAATCCCCACCCTACCATCAGGCCTAACATAACCCATTATCGACACGCCACCCATCATGAACCACCCTTACATACGCTGTGTACTGCCGTTAAGCTTTCAACATTATGTACGTGGACGTGTTCGCCAACCCTAATGTCGCGCTTAGCCCTACCTATAACATGCCCATACTTAATCACATAACTGCACCTGGGGATATCTGCTATGGCGAACTTGTGGCCGAAGGGTATGTCGTCCACCACCTTAACCTCTATTATGCGCCCAGGCAGGTTAAGCCTAACCACAGATCCAGCCTTAAGTTGGGTTAAAGCAACCGCAACATTGTCGCCGGGGTTCAATACTATTGCTGGGTATTTCGCCTCCACGCATGTCCATGTTCTAGTTGTTAAAAAACATTGCGTAGATTAATAATCCTGGCTAAACAACCCCAGTACGTGGGGTTGGGGGAGTTTGTCGAGGTGCTTAGGGGGCAGGGATTGGTTAAGGACGTTGATGATGAATTATCGGTGGAGTATGAAATACCTTACCTAATACATAGGTTCAGTGGCAGGGGTCCAGCGTTACTGTTTAGTAAGGTGAGGGG
>CAYFHR010000017.1:0-15617 GCA_964343155.1 uncultured Thermoproteaceae archaeon
ATGTCCCTGAGGACTTCACGAGGATTTTCACGACTCTCCTGAATCCTCAGGCTCCTCCTCGCCGGGAAGCTTCATGAGCCTAATCTCCCTCTTAACAGCCCCCTTAAGCCTGTCGCTAAGCCTCCTGGCTAACTCATCCACAATATTCATGATTACCCTGGAGGCGTCTATGTCGGGGTATTTTAATAGGAAGGATACGCCGGCGTTGTTTGCCTCACTTATCCTAGGGTCGAGCGGTATCTGCCCAAGGAATGGTACGCCAGCCTCCTCGGCTATCTTGGGCCCTTCAGGCTGCCCGAAGATGTAGTATTCCTTGCCTGTTTCAGGGCATTTGAAGCAGCACATGTTCTCAATAATGCCGAGTATCGGCGCCTTAGTCTTCCTGGCGAAGTCAACAGCCCTCCTCACAATCCTCCCCGAAACATCACCTGGGGCGGACACTATGATGCTTCCAGTCAACTCGCCGCTTAGCGTCTGGACTATTGTTAGTGGCGCATCGCCTGTGCCTGGGGGTAGGTCTATCAGCATTACGTCTAATTCACCCCAATCCACCTTAGATAGGAAGTCTTGGATAGCCCTCGTTACTAAAGCCCCCCTCCATATGACTGCCGTGTTTTCGCTGGGTAGTAGGAAGTCTATTGAAACCACCTTAATACCTAAGGGCCCCTCGGCAGGTATTATAACGTCCCTCTTATCGTCGTAGGCTAGGGCTGCTCCAGTTAATCCAAGCATCTTAGGTATAGTTGGCCCATATATGTCTGCGTCAAGTACGCCAACCTTAAAGCCCCTTAATGCGAAGCCGACGGCCAACGATGATGTGACTAGGCTCTTACCAACACCACCCTTACCACTCATTACAGCTATCTTAACCTTAACCTTGCTTAAAACCCCACCAAGCCTAATAGCCTGATACTGCTGCGGCGGCTGGCTTACATGCACGGTAACCTTACCCTTATTAGCTTCACTACCCATCGGCATGCGGGCCCTTCCTCGAAATATAAAGCTTTGCCTGTTTAAATTTTTAAAAGAATCCTAGGCTTAAAACACTATGGCGCCTAAGGTGGCTACGAGGGAGTTGACAGATAGGGTTATCCTTATAGAGGGCTGGTATGGTGACGTAGCCCTAAACCTAATATACGTCAGGGATCAGGGGATTCTGCTCGATACGTCAACGTCAGGGATGATTAAAGACATTGTGGGTGAATTGGGGATGCCTAAATTAGCCATAGTTACACACCCCCATGAGGATCATGCTGGGGGCAGTAGGTTCCTGGCTGATAATGGGGTTGAGGTCGTTTCACACGAACTTGCTAAGGCCTTCCTACACAATGCCCAGGTTAACGTAGACCACTTCTTCCCCGTAAGATTCAGGAGGTGCTTCAGCCAGGACTACGCCGACTCCTTTGTTAAAAGCTACATGGGTTTCATAGGGTCGCCTAGGATTACCAGGGTTTTTAAAGGGAGCTTTGAGGCTGGTGGCGTTAAGTGCATTGAGGCCTTCGGCCATGCCCCAGGGACCATTGTCTGCATTGCAGACGGCGTAATGTTTACGTCGGATGCGGTCCAGGGGACTGGGCTTAAGGGCTCCTCGACAACCGACTCAATACCCCAAATATCATCTATAGAGGATTATTTAGTTACGTTGAACAGGCTGATGAGGATTAAGGTTAATTCAATTGTCCCAGCCCACAACTTCCTACCCTACGGTAAGAGGGTCCTTGAGGGTGATGAGGCATACTCATTCCTGCAGAGCTCAGTTGATGCGGTGCTTAGGCTCCTTGAAATTTCCGAATCAATACTAAGTAAGCCAGCCACACTATGTGAGTTTGCGGAGGAGCTACTTAGGCAATACGGCGTTAAGAGGGGGCTTTATCCACAGGCTTTAATAACAGCCAATGCTATACTGAACTTCTATAGGAGGAGGGGGGTGTTGAGCGTGGTTTCTGAGGGTGATGTTGAGGTCTATAAATTGGCCTAGGGCATGAAGTAGCCTCTACTCCAGAGCAGCTCAGCATACTTACCGCCCTTAACGCGCCTGGGCGGTATGGTTAAGGTGACCTTTATCAAATCCTCGGCGTCAACACCCTCCTTACCCCTAGCCAACACCACACCCCCAGGCCCAACTGCGAGGGATGAGCCTATTAGCCTCCAGCCTGCCCAGGGGCCCTTAGTCATTTCACCAACGCTACTGACCCCAACCATAGCTATATCGTATAGCCTAGCCATTGTTGTGTATGAAACAACCCAATGCTTACCATAGGGGCCTTCTAAGTAGTGCTCCTTGCTCAGGTCGTAGCTTGGCGGTATGGCCCAGCCCGATGGTGAAAGTATCATCGATGCGCCCATCCTAGCCATAGAGTGGGCTATAACTAGGCTATTTGGGGCATTATCTATACATATGCTTACGCCCAGCCTACCATACTCGGTGTCCACTACGCCAACCCTATCGCCAACCTCGTATATTTCCTGCTCCTCATTAGTCAGGTTAATCTTCCTATACTTCCAAAGTAGCTTACCCTCAGGTGATATTACGACAGCCGCGTCGTAAACCTTGCCCCCGTCAAGCTCGGTTAACCCAGCCACAACATATATGCCGTAGGACCTTGCGGCATCGGCCAAAACGTCGCTGTATGGTCCAGGTATTGGCTTGGCCAACTCCCTGGCATCTGGGTTAAGCCAGCCTACATCTAGGGTCTCTGGGAGGACGACTATATTGCACCCCATGGATGAGGACCTTTTAACGAAGTCCACAGCCCTCCTTAAGTTGCCGTCGACGTCGCTGAAGGTAACCCTCATCTGGCCCATACACACGTTGACGGTACTCAATACAGACACCTAGATTTAAGCTGTATGAAGTATTTATGCATTGCCGCAAATTAACCAATAATCCGCTGGCCAATGGTAGCTTTAAATCTCTATATCCTCGCCTGGGCTTAAGGTAACGTGTATCGGCCTATCGGGGAATTGGGAGGCTAGCCTGAAGGCTGAGCTGGGCGTGGTGTGGACCATTATTATCTTGGTATCCTCGCTGAAGTAGCTTATGAAGCTCATCAATTCCTGAAGCCCACTATGCGCAGAGAAGTCAAACCAATAGACCTTAGCCCTAACCTCAACCCTAGCCTTATCAATGCTTACAAACCCCCTTGACAATAGTTCAAAGCCGTTGGAGTCGGGGGCCTGGTAGCTTGGGAGTATTACAGCATTCCTATCATCCCCTGCAATGTGCTTTAGGTAAAATAAGGCGGCGCCCCCCTTCAACATGCCTGCTGGCGTTATTATAATGGACCTCTCCTTAACAATACTCCTCCTCTGTTGGCTACTCATAACCTCCACACTATACCTCATGGCCTTGGCGTATAGGTTTGGGTCCCTTAGGAATTGAGGATACTTGCTTATTATCCTGTTGGCTATCCTGGCTAAGCCATCTACATATATTGGGGCTTCAACCAACCCAGCCTTAACCAATGTTACTAGAAGCTCCTGGGCCCTACCTATCGTGAAGCTGGGTAACAGTACTGAACCTCCACCCTCAATAGTTTCCTTAACTGCATTTACGAAGTCTGACTCAAGCCTATCCCTGGGTGGGTGTGTTCCGCCAGCGTAGGTTGCCTCCATTACTACTGCATCCACATTACGCGGTACTGAATATAGGTCTGCGCCGTTGAGTAGGTTTGTGGGGGCTAGGTTGAAGTCCCCTGTAAACAATATTTTAACGCCATCAATGTCCACCAGGATCATTGAACTCCCAGGCACATGCCCAGCATTGATGAATTTCAAAGAGTCGCCGCCGCCCAGGTCTATTTCATCACCGTAGTTGACTGGATTAACCCTCCTTAACGCATTCCTAACCTCCTCAACCTCATAGGGTAGGTAGTATCCGCTAAGCTTTATGGCATCCCTAAACATTATTTCAGCCAGCTCTGAGGTTAATGCAGTTGTATACAGTGGTGGTGATGCACTTATGTATAGTTCAGGTAGTGCGCCGCAGTGGTCAAGATGCGCGTGGCTTAGGACGACTGCTGCCAGGTCCTTTGGCCTGACGTGTAGGGGGAATACTGGCCTACCCTCATTATCGAAGTTGACGCCGTAGTCCAGTAGGATGGCCTTATCCCTACCCCTAACCAGTATCGCCATCCTGCCGACTTCACCGCCGCCTCCAAGTACTGTTAATGTAACCATCCCCTAAGCTTCACGGACCCTGTTTAATATTCTTTAACCGTAGGAAGCTGCCTATCAACTCGTTGTCTATGGGCCTTGGGGACCTCGCAAAAATGCCTACACCCAGCCTGGAAACCTCCCTTAAAATGCCTTCACCATCGCCATCCGCGTTTATCACATTGATCAACAGCGCCTCATCCACTGAACCAGGCCTAATGGGTATGTGTTCGGCGTCTGCGCATACAACATCAACGTTAGGTAGCCGTGAGGGGTATTTCAATAGGCTGCAGGCAATGTCTAGGCATATGTAGCGTTCAGCAGCCCCTGATATTAGGCCTGCGCCAACGCCAAGGCCGCAGCCGACGTCGATTATCCTCAAGCCCCTTGGGTTGTGGGATTCGAGGAAGCTTAAATAGCCCCTAACGCTGTCGGCTAAGTATAGTTCAAGGTAGCCTAAACCAAGCCCCTCATAATACTTCATGACCCACAACTTGTAGTTCACCAACGCATCATCCATGTTTAGGATAGTTTTTTATCCAAGCTATATAAACGTATTCGTGGCCATTAACATAGCCATACCATGCAGCCTAAACGAGGAGGCTACAGCACCTAGTGAGGCTGTTAGGAAGATTGGCTATGTCGGTAGGGCTGCCGCAATATTCAGGGTCAACAAGATTTACATATATAGGTTCAAGTCCTATGAGAAATGCAATGAAGAGGCTGAAAGAATAAGAAAGATCTTAGAATACCTAGTAACCCCACCCTACCTTAGAAAGGATTTATTTAAAATAGACCCTGATTTAAGGCTCGCAGGCCTACTACCGCCACTGAACCTGCCAGTCTTCGGGCCCAGAGGGGGTGAGGTTAAGGTTGGTGACGTTAGGGTTGGATTGGTGGTTAGGTGGGAGGGCTACTATTCAATCGTTAAAATAGGCAACGACCTATACGTTAGGATCCCTAAACCATACCCAGTTAAGACGAGGCTAGTAGTCTCAATAGACTCAACAGAGGGTAAATACCTTAGGGGCCATGTTGTAAACCCAGGCAAAGCCTACCTAGGATACTCCGTGGAGGTTATTGAGCTGAGGGACCTTTTAAAAATTGGAAACCTAATACTTACAGGTAGGGAGGGTAGGAGCATTGTTGATGCATATGATAGGTTGGTTGAGTTGATTAAAGGCGGCGCCAACGTAGTCTTCGGCTCGGCTAAGAGGGGTGTTGACGAGATATTCAGGGAGGAGGGGCTTGAGAGGGAGTTTAAGGAATACATGTTCATAAACTTCATACCAGGGCAGGGCGTCGAGACTGTTAGGACTGAGGAGGCTATAGTGGCTGTATTATCTATAATAAACCTGCTTAATAGGGTTAAGCTACCCAGCGGGAATCATCGCCAACCACAGGTCCAGTGAAGAATGTGGGTAAATGTACGGGGGCGTTATGTTAACTAGCTGTTCAGGCTTATTAACAACGAGGTAATACCACGCGGACGCAATAAGTATAGTCAAGTTACCCACCTTAAATAGCGTTACCTGGGGTGAATTGAACATTAGCGTTGGGGTGAAGTAGACGTATGTTAAATTCCCCACAGGAACACCATTGTAGTAGACGTAGATTAAGGCCACATAACTCCCACTATAATCCCCCGTGTAGTTGAGTATCTTTATGTCGATGGCGTAGGGGCCTAATGTGCCGTTACTAAACCAGACAACGGAACTGCCTATACATAGCCTAAGCAGGATGTATCTATAGGTCAAATTGCCCATTACTAAGAAGTCCGAGTTAACAACCCTAATGCTTTCAAACTCACCATACCCTATGCCGTGGAGCATCTCCCCAGCCTTGCTGAGGCTTGAGCCGTTTAAAGCCTCATTGAGTAGTGTCTTGGTTTCGTTTATTGCCCACGAAACTATCCTAGGGTACATGGTTTCGTTGATGCTTATCCTGTGGCTCACGTAGAGTGTAGCCATTATTACGGCGTATAGGGCTGATAGGACTAGTATCGCTATTATGACAGGAATCATATATATTGGAATACCCCTTCTAATATACCTACCATACCTAGGGTACCTGTACACATTTAGGGAACGTGGAGGTGTTAATAAGGATTGGCGGCTATACCCTCCTACCCCTCCTACCGCCCGGCGGCCTTATCGTGTCGTGTGGTATTGGTGTAACGTCCTCAATCCTCCCAATAACCATACCGGCCCTCGCCAAGGCCCTTATAGCGGCCACTGCGCCTGGGCCCGGCACCTTAAGGCCGTATCCACCTGGCCCCCTGACCTTTATGTGTATTGCATTAATCCCCCTAGCCATCGCTATCTGCGCAGCCCTATAAGCAGCCATCATTGCTGCATATGGGCTTGGCTTATCCCTATCAGCCCTAACAACCTGGCCACCACTAACCCTAGCCACGGTCTCTGCGCCCGTCAAATCTGTTATTATTATAATCGTATTGTTGGTGCTTGCGTAGATGTGGGCAATACCCCACCTAAGCCTCCTCTGGGCAACCTGGGTGGGCTGTGGCTGCGCCTGAACCTCACTGGGCTGGACCTGCGCCTCCTGTGCCTGGGCGCCCTGTGTTGCTTCCTGGCCCTGCTCAGACATTGATGCCCTCCCCTTGGCTGAGCTTATAAATGTGACTTAAATAAACTGTAATTTAGGCGGATTAAGGTAGGGTCTGTGAGGCTGGCTGATATTGGTGAGGATGGTTTAATAGACGAGATAGCGAGGCTCATTGGATTAGGGGGTTTAAACTACGACAACGACGTATCCTATGTAGCCCTCCCCGACGGCACATACCTGGTCATTAAGATTGACGGGGGGTCGTTGGCTAGGACTAAGGCCAGCTTCATGACCTACTACGACGTTGGCTGGAGGATGGCGGTAGGCGCCTTAAGCGACATGGCGGCTAAGCTCGCTAGGCCAAGTGCCGTAGTTGCATCATTCACACTGCCCGGCAGCCTCAACCACGACTACCTCATGGAGCTTGTTAAAGGTATTCGAGATGCCTCAGCCTCCTTTAAGGCCCAGTACATTGGTGGGGATTTGAATGAGGGGCAGGATGAAGTGGTTGACATAGCCGCAGTGGGCTTCAGTAAAGTTGCAATAGGTAGGGTTCCTAGGGTTGGGGATGTGTTAGTGACCCTGCCTATATTCGGCTATACAGGCCTCGTATTCAAACTATACTACCTCGGCACCTTAGACAAATACTCCTCAAGCCAAGTGGTTGCGAGGGCCATTGAATACACTAGGAGGCCCCCAGCATACTCATGGGTAGTAGACTCCCTTGAGGGCTTGGCCAACTGCATAAGTGCATCAATGGATTCGAGTGATGGTTTAGGGCAGGTATTGGCAACTATGGGGAAGTATGCTAAAATTGAATTAACGCAACTACCGGCCGCGGAGGGCGTTCAGGAATTCTGTAGGGGCATTAACATAGATTTAGATGAGGTTGTTTTAAATGGGGGCGAGGAATACGCCCCCGTCTTCTCGATAAGGCCCAGCTGCCTAAGGGACTTTGAGGCATTGGGCTTCGTCAAAATAGCCGACGTTAAGGAGGGTAGGGGTGTCTTCTGGAGGGGTGTGGAGGTGGCTTATAGGGGTTGGAGGTACTTCAACCCCATACCCTATAAATAACCGCATTAGCTTAAAACCAGGCCAGCACATGGCTTACTATGCTACCTTACAGGTATTTAGCGCTGGCAGCCTACATGCTGACCGCATCATCACTGATATTGGCTGGGATTTCGGATGCCAGGACGCGTATGATAGATGATAAATATTGGATTCCCGCAGCCTTATCGGTACCAGCCTCAATACTCGCATCATCATTAACGGAGCCCCAGTTAGTAGGCTACATGATAGGTGCAGTAGTGGGTATTGCAATTGGGCTAGCAACATACCTTGGGGGCTTGACTGGGAGCGCCGATTCAATAGCATTCATATTGATTTCACTGTCAACACCCATGCCAATGCCCTGGAACGCATACCTCTACGTCATGAATATACCCCTTGTGGCCACTTTAATAAACACAACAATACCCCTACTGATAGTGGCCGTTAGATTAGCCCTAATAAACGTGGCTAGGCGTGGGCTGTGCGGAAAGGCTAATGCGTCCTGGCTAATAACGCATGCCTGCGTCCAGGTGTCTGAGGTGCGTAGTAGGCCCTATGTTTATGCTAACCCGCATTCAAGCCTAGTTAAGGTTAGCAGCGATGCGTTAGACTACGTTAAAGGCATGCCGGACAACTCGTGGATATGGGTAATGTACAACTACCCCTACGTAACAATATTAGCCATAGCCTATTTAATATATTTGTTCGCCGGCAATGTAATATTTGACTCATTGGCAGGTATATTTTACTCACCGATAATGGCAACCTTAACTTAGCGGTATTTTAACTAAACCCACTGCCAGGTGGGAGTATTCAACTATCGCGGCGGGTATTACTATTACGACCCCTGTAAGCATTATTAAGGTCGTCAGCAGTATTGTCGCCAACGTATAGCCTCCAATGCCCTTCAGGCTAAGCTCCCTCGACAACCTAACATAATAGGGTACCGATATTACGGAGTTTACGACAAGTATTATAGCCAGCCATATGCCTAATGGGCCTGTTAAGGCTAGTGATAGGACTATGAATAGCTTACTCCAGAATCCGAGGAGTGGTGGGACTCCTATGAATGAAAATGCTAAAATGTAGCTGTAGGCCCCACCCCTATTGTTATTGCTTATCGCCGTGAATAAGCCAACCTTACCGCTGGCATTAACTATAAGCTGCGTTATTAGGCCCGCTATGGCGTACGCCAGCGCAGCCTCCGTTGTTGAGTTGAATACTGCGGCCAATGCAGCCAATACGTAACCCATATTGGCTATGCTTGAATAGGCCAGAACCCTCGCATTCTCCCTGGCGGTCAATGCGCCAATATTCCCTATGAACATGCTCAGCATCGCCATAACGCCCGTTAGCCAGTATGCGTAATTTAAGGCCTGGGGACCCATAGCCTCCATTATTGGGTACGTTAACTTGACGAAGGCTATGAAGGGCATTATCTTGCTTATGGACGCCACTATAGAGGCTACAATCGGGTTGAGCGCCGTTAATGCGTCGGGGACCCATATGTGCATTGGGGCTGCCCCAACCTCAAGCATTAGGCCTAGTAGGGCTATCAGGTAGCCCACCATGTATAGTGAGGGGGTTTTGAGGCTTGCCAGGTAGGCTAGTAGGAGTATTGTTGAGCCCACGAAGAATAGCACTGTTGCTATGACTAAGGCTACTATGGCCTTAACCGCAGCCTCATAATCGCTCACAGTTGATCCGGCCTGTATTATGAAGTACATTGATGCGCTTACTATGGCGAATAAGCCTATCATGGAGCCGAAGTATGCGGTAATACCTATGCTAGACGACTCGTATGGAACATACATGACGTAGGCGGTTATAAGCCCTATGAAGCTCAATATGGCGTAGTCAAAGCCCCTAATCCTACTGCCCATAACCTTCAACGCAAGTATATTGCTTATCGCGGTTAAGTCAACTAGCACAGGATACATCAGGTAGCCTGGGCTAATGATTAAGTCAGGCATGAGGAGTATTATGGCGGGTATCCAGGCGTAGTCCTCCCTCCTAACAGCCACTAGCACGCCCGTAATTATCGATAGTGCCACCGCCGAATACAGTATGGTTAACTGGTAGCTAACCATAGGCTATCACCAGGATTAGGACTATTATCAGTATTACCACTATTGAGGCGTAGAGGTATTTAGCGTAATCAACAACGGCGCCGCTTTGAAGCCTCCTAATAACCCTGGAGAATCCTAGGAAGACGCGTGGTGTCAATTCGTTAAATAGCGCGCCAATACCGCTGCTAAACAGGTATGCGAATGTTATTAGTAGCCTACCGAACTCCGCAATTATGACGTCCATGAAGACTTGCAGGTAGAATCTGCGCTGCAGGAATATGCCCAACTGCCCGAGCGACTGGGCCCTTGGCTTAATTAAGGCTACTATGAAGACGAGCCACAATATTACGCCAACAGCTACGACAACTGGGTCTAGGCCTGGGTATATGAATACTGGGGCTATGGCTGGGATCACGGCCAATGTCGCCAATGCGGCAGTCCCCGTTAGGCCATATGCAAACGCCATAATTCTACCGCCATGTTCATGACCTGTGGGGGATCTCCCACCCTTAATGAAGTTTAGTGAAATGAACCTTGCTAAGAATGCGGCATAGGCCACTGAGGCTATTATCAATAATGCGTAGGCCCCCCACCCAACGTATTGGCCTACGGCCGCCGTAACCTCATCCATGGCTGCGTGGACCCAGTAGCCTGCCAATGGCGGCAGCCCACCTAGGGTTAACGCGGCAGCCACAGTTGCGTAGAAGGCCACCTTAAGCCTCCTAGCCAAATCCCAGTCACCCATGTTAAACCTGGTGCCTGTTTCATGGATTAAATGCCCGCTCACCAGGAATAGCGTCGCCTTGGATAGCGCGTGGACTATGAGGTATATGAAGGCTACAAGTACGGCCAGCGGCAATGTGTAGCCCCCTATTGTAACAGCCTGGGTTGAGAAAGGCGTCACCGCCGTGATCGCCATCATTAGCCCTAGTGAAGCCATAGTCGAGGCCGCTAATATGACCTTCCTTTCATCAACGCCCAGCGCCATTATTGAACCTAAGACAGCCGTGAGCAGGCCCATGTAAAGCACAACTACGTAAACCACCTGAACGCCTGGCAGGCTTATAGCCTCTGACTCATATATAGACGCCGTGAGCCTCATGAATATGTAGGCGCCCGCCGCAACCATCGTAGCCGAATGCAGTAGCGCCGAAACACTCGTCGGGCCAGTCATAGCTGTTAAAAGCCAGTCGTTGAACGGGAATTGGGCGCTCTTGGTGAAGGGCCCCATTAGGAATGCTAGGAGGATTAGGGCTGTGCCGGCTACGCCTACGCGGCTTAGCATGCTCAGCCACGGTATTGTGGTGAAGTTGGATGCGCCTGTTAAGAGTATTATGGCCGCTATTGAGCCGAGCATAAACATGTCGCCAACCCTAACAGTCAAAATAGCCCTGTAGGCGGCGTATGATGGGGTCGTCCACGCAGGCTTATTAAGCACCGTGAAGTCGTTGACCCTGCCGACGAAGGTCAATTCATCATCATCCTTATACCAGTGGCCTATGAGGGCCCAGGAACTTATCCCAAGGCCCTCCCACCCAATGAACATTAGTATTAGGTTGTTGGCGTAGACTGTGAGGAGCATTGAGGCTGCGAACGTATTGTAGAAGAACCAGTACCACCCAAGCCTATAGTCATTCGCCAAGTATTCAATACTGTATATACCTATTATGAAGGCTAGCCAGGCGGTTAATAGGCCCATGTACCTGCTGAGGAAGTCGAGGATGAACGATATGCTTATTGTGAATCCCGGCAACGTTATCCACGGGTATGTGTACGTGAATGTCCTTAAGGGGTATGTAATGGCTATATATGTGGCTACGGCGGCTGATATGCCAAGCCCAGTAACTGCAAGATATACCAGCGGCCGTGCCCTGCGGTTATCCTGGTTGAAGGCCCAGTAGACCGCTATTGGCGAAGCTAATGCAATGGGTGCCAGGAGCATTAGGGCGATTAGCTGGGTAAATAGCTGGTCAGCCATGGATTATCACCTCTATTGCACTGTATACCGAATGGATGAGCGATGTTGATAATGGTGGGAATAAGAGCACCACGCTTATTAAGCCTAATACGTAGAGCGGCACGACAAGCTTGGGGTTAACCTTAACCTTAGTGTAAGGCCACCTAGGTTGGCCATAAAATATCTCCTTTAGAGCCCAGAACCCGTAGGCTCCTGTAAATATGAATAGCGTGACCAGGCCTATAAACGCCCACAGGGTGTGTATGTTGAGGCCGAATGTCTGCCAGAAGCCCAGAAGTATGAAGAATTCGCCAAGCAGCCCCACTGTAAACATCCCTGTTAGGCTCATCCAGCCTAGTAGTGCAGCCCCACCTATAGATGGTATATAGGTCTGTAGCCCACCCATCCTATCTATTTCAAGTACCTCATACTCGACAATTATGCCGCCGGCCGTCATGAATAGCGTAGCCTTGCCAAGTTCGTGGGCTATGTAGTGTAGGGTTAAGCCTATTATGCCGTAGGTTCCGAGGGTTAAGCCAGCTAACAGGTAGGCCATGTTGGCTATCGTTGAGTAGGCCAAAACCCACTTGTAGTTATGCCTCTGTTTAAAGGTAGCTAAACTAACTAGTAGTCCGCCGAATATCGCATATGCAAGTAGTGGGGTTCTTATGGAGTCTATGAAGTATGGTGATATTAGGTATAGCCTGGCTAATATATATGCCGCCAGGCCAACTATGGATATTATTAAGGCAGCCACAGGCGGCGGCGCTTGGCCATGCGCCCAAGGAAGCCATACATGCGGGCCGAAGCTTGGCAACTTAATCAACATCCCTATGAGTATTAGAATCCAAGCAATAAGCGGAATATACTTCACGGTATATAGGTCCATTGTATTGTTGTAGAATGCTATTATGAAGGCGCCTATTAGGAACAGTAAACTAGCTATGTGCGTATACACGAAGTATACCACTCCAATCCACCTCCTAGTCTTACCATACCCATCATAGCCGTAGAAGTATATTAGGAGGAATGACGAGATTAAAGACACCTCAAGGCCTATGTATATTAGCAGGAGGTTATATCCATAAACAATCCACTCCATGGATGCCCCACAGAGTAGGAATAGCGGGTAGTATATCCTAAACTCGTCGCCGAGTCCAAGGACCCTGAACCTATGCTCCATATATGGGTCTGAGAATACGGCAATCATGGCGGTCACTATGGCTATGGTGAAGCCGAATGCGTTGCTAAGCCCATCAGCTATGAAGTATAGTGTACCTATGGGCTTAGGCATCTTAAAGAGCGGGACCAGGTAATTGAAGTTCTCAATGATGCCGTATAGCGAATAGGCGATTAAAGGCATAAATAGTATAACCCCTGAATATAAGGCAACACGCCTACTGGAAACTGCAGCTATTGCGGCTGCGACAAGCGGCAGCATTATTGACGCTATTAAGATTGGGTCAAAGTGTATGATCATGGCTTATCACCCCCAGCCCTGATTGATGAAACCGCAATAGTCCTCTTAACCCTGTCTATAGTGATTACAAGGGTTATTAAGGCCATGAACTCCGCAGCCGAGGTAGTGACGCTGATTAGCGTTATCAAGGTTGCCAATGCTGGGTTGTAGACGTAGAGGGCGGCGAGCATTACGAATATTGAATTGAACATGAGTTCAAGCCCTATTAAAACCCTAACTAGGTCAACGGCATTAATCACTATGGTTAAGCCTACAAGCATCAGGATTATTGACGAAACCTCAACCGTGACGACCTCCCCTATCATTGCATGGTCACCTTTATGTAGCGTGAAACCGCAGCCAGGGCAAGGGCTAGGAAAACCATTATCAATATTATCAGCGTCAAAATAGTCAAATTGCCCAAAAGTTCACTACCAACATTGCCTGGGCTAATCGATGGAGCCGGCATCACTAAGCCGTATATTGGCGATAATGCTATGAGGAGTATTATCAACAACGCTAACATTAGGCCAATCCACCTAGCCTCAGAAACCCTATACGTTAAAGTACCCCTATATGTTGCGGCAAGGACTATTACTATGGTCACAGTAGCCCCAATGAATATCATCACTATTAGGACGAAGGGAAGTATGCCCATTAGCGTTAAAAGGATTGACGCGGCGAAGCCTGATGTAACAGCCAGGTACAGTGCCGAGTATAAATTATCCTTAGTAAACAGCGAGGCGAACGACGATGCTACGGCCAACACCTCTAAGGCCAGTAATATTGGGCCTATATCCATATGGGGCCCTTATGCTTAACCTTTTTAAGCATTACATAAGGTTAAGCTAAGCCGCACGATGAATCTACTAACTATTTAAAATATATTATCTACAAATACTTAATGTAATCTTTACATTTTACACATTTAATTTGGAGCACATAAACGTAATGCTTTTAAATAATCCTAAAGATACATAGCTATGAATCCCCTAGACATCTATAGGGCTATAGAGTCTGGTGAACTACTGTTAATAGACCTTAGCCATGAGCTTTCAAACAACATGCCGATATATCCAGGCGACCCACCATTCATACATGAGTATGTTTCCGTCGGTAGGAGGTATGGTGACGTGACCTTGTCTAAGGTGTCCATGGGCCTTCATTCAGGCACACACATAGATATGCCGCTGCACTTCCAGCCCGGCGGGTTGTCCGTCGATAAATTCCCAATATCCAGGTTCATAAACTATTCAATTGCCCTAGACCTATCCTACAAGAGGCCTGGGGAGGCGATATCTAGGGTTGATTTAGAGAGGTTTAAGGATAGGGTGAGGAAAGGCATGGGCGTATTGATATATACTGGTTTTTCAAGTAGGTGGGGTAGTGAGGAGTTCCTATACAACTGGCCCTACTTGACTAAGGATGCGGCAGACTACCTTGTTGAGAGGGGTGTTTCGCTCGTTGGTGTTGAGGGCCTTAGTGTTGCTGGGTTCCCTGGTAAGGAGGGTTACCCATATCCAGCCAGGGTTAGTAGGGATGAGGTTGTCTACGTCCACTATAGGTTATTGTCCTCAGGAATACTTATAATCGAGGGTTTAACAAACTTGGATAGGGTCGTTAAGGAATGTAAGGACTCTGAGGCCCTCGTATTCTCAGTACCCCTCAATATAGCTGGGGCTGAGGCTGGGCAGGCCAGGGTCTTTGCAGTATGCCAACCTGCATCGAAATAACTTAAACCTCCCCATATGGTTTACGTGAAGATTACCATTAGGCCTGGGCGGGTGGGTATTATGACGCTCCTCCAGCCTAATTCACCTGCATCACTCATGATAGCCCCCAGTACGTCGCTCAGCCATGGATTATTAGCATTGTGGAACGCCACAATTGCACCCTTAGCCAACTTAGGCTTAATTGCGTAATAGGCCTGTAGGTAAAGTTCCTTAGGATCAATGTCTATTAACGCGAAGTCAACCTTAAAGTCGCCTGGCAATTCGCTAATATACCTTATTGCATCGCCGTGGACGGCCTTAACATCAACGCACCTCCTCGGCATCTGCTCAATATTCCTGGCCAATGCATTGTAACGCTCATCATCAAGCTCAATGGCTATTATGGTTGACTTGATGCAAAGATCCTCCAGGGGCATTGTTAGCCATAATGTTGAGTAGCCAACACCAGCGCCTGCATCAATCACGTTTATTTCACCGCCCTTCTGTATAGCCCTCATTGAGAGGAGGGCGTATAATGCTGAGCCATCCTCCTCGCTAATCCTGGCAACATCCATGTCGTCTGATACCAGGCTTATGCGCCTAATAATGCTCCTCCACCTATCCCATGGTGGTGGGCTGGGCCTACC
>CAYFHR010000018.1:0-13396 GCA_964343155.1 uncultured Thermoproteaceae archaeon
GCGTAGGCGAGCGGTATTACAACTATTGCGAAGGCTATGGCAAGGCCCCATGCCAGGGCGTAGAACACCTGGGTAACGTTGGTGAATGGCTGAACTATAATGGCCATGGCCATCAGTATTATCACTGCGTAGAGTACGAACTTGCCGTAATCCAGCATCGCGCTCATCTCTGGGTGGGCCTTTGATATGTCTGAGACAGCCTTATTAACAATGCTAACTCCCGTGTATAGTATTACTGAACCTATTATAATGTCGTAGAATAGGTATGGGCTAATGGTCTTAATCCAGTAGAATATTGCCCAGGTCACCGCTATCGTTATCAAGACTGCGTATAGGCCAAACCTCAGGATATTTATTATAATGCCTAGATACTCTTCACCAGCCCCAACCCTCCTCTGTATGTAGAATGTTAAGGCATCCACAAGCAGTAGGCCCAGTGTAAGGAGTATTATCAGGCCGGCTAAGTAAGGTAGGTAGTTAGCTATCATGGATACGTACGATGATGCAACGCCAAGGTAAGGTATAATGTATGTTAATGCCACAGACGCCGCTATAAGCATTATTGTAGCCTCAACACCACCAATGGCAGTATTAACAATATCTGTACCTAACCCAACCTGCTGGGCCAACTTGGGTAAAATCCTCCTGAGAATATACGCAGCCACAAGCGCTATTATGTATCCAACTATGAGGGTTACTATAAAGTATATCACAGCCCAAACAACAGAAGGTATCGGATCCATCGACAGGATAAGGTATGGTAACTGGCTATACATCAAGGGGCTATCTAATACTTATTTTTAAGTATTTCTATATTAGACCTTTTATCAATAAATAATTAACTATATTAAATATATTACTATAGAAGCAACCTTCAGCACATGAGGTTTAGGCAAAATGGGATCCTACGAACAGGCATGCCTAGGCTCATGCCAGGCTCGGCCCACCATTAGTGGGCATGCGCTAGACCTGTCTATGGGCTTGGAAACGATAATATGCTTCTGGTGCCGGGGCCGGGATTTGAACCCGGGCCCCCTTGCGGGGACGGGATCTCCAGTCCCGCGCCTTAGGCCAAGCTCGGCCACCCCGGCTATGCCTATTGTTTAAATCCTATTTTTAAGCCTTGCCTCGAATTAGGCTAATACCCCAATGCTTATTAAAACAATGTTAACGGGGCCGTATGGAGCCTTTGGTGGCGGTTCATGGTGGGGCTGGGCAGTTTAGATTTAGGAGTGATGATGAGCGTAGGGCTGTGGTTAAGGGCCTTGTGGATGCTGTTGAGGCTGGGCTTAAGGCCTTAGCAACAGGCAGCGCCCTTGATGCAGTTACCGAGGCCGTGTCTTACATGGAGGATTCAGGCCTATTTAACGCCGGCAGGGGTTCAGTATACACGATTACTGGCGATGTTGAGCAGGACGCAGGTATAATGGATGGCAGAAGCATGAGGATTGGGGCAGTCGCCTCCGTCAAAAACGTGGTTAATGCAGTCAAGTTGGCTAGGTTCATCATGGAGAATACGGACCACGTACTCATAGTCGGTGATGGCGCATTGGAACTGGCCAAATTAGCTGGGTTATTTAGGCCGTCAAGCGAACTTTACAATGATGCGAAGAATAGTAGGTTTAGGGAGGTTTTAAGGATGTTTAATGAGGGTAGGTGGCGCTTCACAGGCAATAGAGGCGTCTTGGCTAGGCTAGGTATAGTTCACGAGACTGTGGGTGCAGTAGCCCTAGACAAGGACGGCAACCTGGCAGCCGCAACGTCAACAGGAGGGGTTTGGCTTAAGATGAGTGGCAGGGTTGGGGACTCACCAATACCCGGCGCAGGCTTCTGGGCGAAGAATGGCGTTGGGGCATTTTCAGCAACGGGTATTGGTGAAGTGATAATAAGGTCTATGGCCTGTATAAGGGCTTCAATAATGGTTGAACAGGGCATGGGTATAGGGGAGGCTTTGAGGAGGATTGTTGAAGAGGTGACGAACATGTATGGGCCAGGCAACATAGGCATATTGGGCATTGATGCAGGGGGTAACGTAGCCTCTGCATTCAACACCGAGGCTATGGCAAGGGCATGGGGGAGGGTTGGGGGTGTTGTTAAAGTCGCAATAAATGCCAATGACCCATGGCCCTAAGAAAATTTTATAAGAAATTAGGCGAAGGCCAATAACATACCTTAGTGGTGCTATGAATTGGCAAGTATTAGCTAGGCTACCTGAGGATGTTAAAAGGACCCTATGCCAGTGGCTAAGCCTAGGCATAGTTTATGGGGATCAGGTTAAATCAGCCTACGTCACCCTCGATGGCTCATTAATATTGACTGGGGATATTGCAGACACATTAATGGGCCTTAACGTAGGTAGGCCAATTGGAGACGGCGTATTGGTTGAGGGGTTTTTCAACATGCCCAGGTGGATTATCGACGAATGTGGTGTGGGGTCTGTTGAGGAGGGGCCTATTGAAGTTAACCCAATAGGGATGAGGGTTTTTGGCCTAGGGCAATTCTCATACATTGAGCTTGGAGACCTGGTGTCAGGCTACATTGAGCTCATTAGGAGCTATGGCAAATACATAAGCGGCACATTTGTAGATGCGGCGTATAGGTCATGGGGGTTGGCTGGCCTGCACTTCGACGAGCAGGTCGATTTAGTGGTTGTTACGACAGATGAGGTTATTGCACACCACCTCGTCGACGTGAGGAGGAGTAGGCATAGGGGCTTCACAATATCTGCAAAATACCTGTCATACGGATTCGACAGGTCAATACTAATGCACCCCTACATAAGCGAGGACTTCCACTCAGAGGTCGCCTTAAACATGCTTAATAGGAGTGACACAAGGCCCGTCGGCTACATTGCGGTTGACTACGATGGCGTAGAGATCATTGGGTTATACGTCTACAAGTGGCCTCAGGTGAATCCACTACCCATGGTTAGTAGGATTGTTGCCGAGAGGAATATGGCTATTAGGAGTGTTGTTAAGATGCGTTAACCTTAATTGACTTAACGCAGACGAAGCCGTATGAAGAGGCCTCACTCTCATTAACCCACCTGGCCTCCTCAAAATACTCGCCAACACCCCTACCTAACGTCGCCACATAGCCCTCAATCCTGAACCCAACCCTCGTTAAGGCGCCTTCAAGCCACCTTAATGTAAGTAGGTTCGCCCTGGAGTAGAATGGGTGCCCCTCCCTTCCAAGCCTTGAGTAGAGCTCACCCCACGGGCTCTCTAGAGGTATTATACAGGCCGCCAATACTCCTCCGCTCTTCAACACCCTATAGGACTCCCTTATAATTCCTTCAGGGTCCTTTGAGAAGCATAGCGTCACAACAATGAGTACGTAGTCGATTGATGAGTCCCTAATGGGCATTAGTTCACCAACGCCTAGGGCTACTTCAAGGCCCCTTGACTTGGCTATCTTAGACATTTCTAGCGATGGGTCGAGCGCCACTGCACCAACGAGCCTTGTGAAGAACCCGCTTCCGGCGCCCACATCAATACCCCTGCCCACTAGGCCAAGTGCCTTAACTGCCTCCTCCTCGGACCTGGCTAACTCCCTGTGCTTAACATACCATTCGTCGTATTCAAGGGCCCTACTGTTGAATAGGCTTATTGAATCACGCCAGTCCGGCATCTATGTAGACACCCCCATTAACCTTACCTCACCCTCACCATGGGTCAGTTCATTAACCTTACCTATCACTGTGTCCTGTAGGCCTGCAGGGACCTCAATCTGTATTATCATGTTTCCCGAATTGTCGTACGCCTCCTTGATTATCTTACCCATCTTAGCTAGGGCTGACTTAACCTTCTGCGAGTACAATGGCGGTGAAATCACCTCAAGGGTGGCTATAGCTACTTTAATTGGGGTAATCCTTTGAAGAGCCTTTAAAACATCGTTGACCTGCTCGTCAACAGGCTTAAATGGGTCTATGGTAACGTTTACCTGGTTTAAGGCCAACTCAACCCTCTGCGGCGGTATGGGTGCCTTAGTCCTGGCGTCTATGCAATTCCTGCTAATCCACTCAATAATCTGCCTCTTCTTATCCTCAATAAGCCTCCTCCTCTGCTCCGTCGTTAACGGTAGTTCAGCGAGCTTAAGTATCATTTCGGCAGCCTTCCTATGGTCCGTCGTCCCGAAAACCCTCTTTAAGGCGGCCTCACTGGCCCTAAGGCCCCTCTTAGAATCCCTGAAGACTGTGTCTGTTACGAGCACCTTATCTAGGCTGACAGGCTTACCAAGCTTGTATTCAAGGGCGTAATCTGGGTCAACAAGTATTTCGAAGTGCTCACCCTTAGCATCGTACTTAACGGTAACAACCTTCCTACTAGACATGAATTATCCTAAGTCTAGGTGAAAAATAAGTATTTCTCCATTGAAACCACTTAATAGGCATGTACAACGCCAACATTATGCCGTGGGTTGGGTGGAAATGGCTTTTATAGGGAGGCTTAATGCATGCTTAAGCATGCCTGAGAAACCAGCCAAGAGGAGTATTAGTGCACTGGACCTATTGGCCATAGTGTCTGAGCTAAAGGGCATTGTGGGTGGTAGGGTTGATAAGGTTTACAGGGCTGGTGAGGCCCACTACTTCAGGGTTAAGGTTAAGGAAGGCTACATATACCTCATAGCTGAGCCCAGGAGGTTCAGCCAAACCTGGGCCATACCCACGAATACGGCGCCTAGCCCACTTAGGCAGTTTATAAAGGGGTGCATCATAAGTAGTATCGAAACACCCCTGGACAGGGTTGTTGACATGGGGTTAAGCTGCGGGGCGCTACACATAGAGCTCGTACCCCCATTCAACATAGTCTTTGAGCAGGGTGGGGTTGTTAAATGGGTTTTAAGGCAGTATGAGGGTAAGGATAGGGTTGTTAAGGTTGGTGAACAGTACAGGCCACCGCCCAGGAGGTTCCTGGACCCAAGGTTCTTCAATAACCTATACGACGCAGTAGCCCAACATGGACTAGGCCCAGAGGCCTTAAGTAGGGGGCTTGGAATAGGCCCCGACTGGGCTAGGGAAATATGCCATAGGTCTGGGTGTAGGGACCTAATAGAGGTCTGGCTCACCTTAAGGTCTATTCTAGCTGAGCTCTACCTAGGTGAGCTAAGGCCAATGGTACATAGTTTAAATGGGCAGGATTACCCAACCCCAATACCCTTCCAATCCCTCGGCGGCGGTAAGCCATATAATGGCACATTTAATAGGCTCATAGACGAATACTACGGCCCCATTGAGGCTGCTGAACTAGCTAGGGAGAGCGTCAAGTCGCTTGAGGCTGAGGTTAAGAGGCTTGAATCGTCTATAAGGAGCCTTGAGGAGGATATAGGTGAATACAGGGCTAAGGCTAATGAATATAGGGCGATTGGTAGGGCAATAATGGATAACCTATATGATCTTGAAGTATTCCTAGAAAAGCTGAGGGAAATCTACAGCGGTAGCAAGAGTTCATTTAGAGAGGTTGTGAAGGGCTTTAAGGTTGGGGCTATAGAGTATGTTGACTTCAACCCAGCCTCAAAGACCCTGAAGGCCAGGATTAATGGTGTTGAGGTTGAGCTAAACCTCTTTGAAAAGCCTGGCGATGCGGCTGGTAGGTATTTTAATGAGGCTAAGAAGCTTGATAAGAAGGTTGAGGCCGCTGAGGCTAAGCTAAATGAGTTGAGGGCCAGGTTAAATGAGGTTAGGGCTAGGGTGGGTGAGGAGGAGGCTAGGGTTAGGGAGTCTGTTAGGCGCATATCTGCGGTTGAGTGGTTTGAGAGGTTTAGATGGTTCATAACAACCACAGGCCTACCAGTACTTGGCGGCAGGGATGCTGGCCAAAACGAAACCTTGGTCAAGAGGTATATGAATGAATGGGACCTGTTCATACACGCAGACATACCTGGCGCATCCGTAGTGGTTTTGAAGGTTCCTAAGGGTGTTGAGCCTGATCAACAATCCATACTTGAGGCATCCCAATTCGCAGCATCGTACTCTAAGGCTTGGAAAATGGGTATAAATTCAATAGACGTATTCTACGCTAAGGGGAGCCAAGTAACTAAACAGGCCCCAAGCGGCGAATATTTGGTTAAGGGGAGCTTCATGGTTTATGGTAAGAGGGGTTGGGTTAAGGGTATTGAATTAGGCTTAGGCATAGGGGTTAGGGTTGATGAAGGCGTGGTTAGGGTTGTTTCAGCCCCAGTACAGGCAATAGGGAGGTTGGCCAAATACTTCATTTTAATAAAGCCAGGGGGCCTAGGCACGCTTGAGGCGGCTAGGAGGATTAGGGAGATGTTCATTAAGGCTGTTGCCGAGGCCAGGAGCCTAACCGTGGATGACATTGTCAGGGCGCTGCCAGGTCCATCAACAATAGTTGGGGATGGCCTAGGTAACCCATTGGAGTGGGTTAAGGTTAAGGAAGCGTTCTCATTAGGCAATTTGGATAATAAATAAAAATTACGGCATTTGAAGACTGGCGATTATGGAATATTATGTAGCTGCCGCCGTGGCTGCATTAGCATTGATCGCGCTGCCGGCGGTGGTAGTCGCAGCCTACGACCTGTATAATGCGTTAATATACATTGCCAATGGGGGGTTCAGGGATGTTGAAGATGGAGAATGCAGGTGGGGTAAGTTAACCATTGTTACGGCAATATACCGCGAGCCAATGGGCCTTGTCCTCGACGCCGCCAGGAGGGTTAACAATATTGCATCAGCGTGGCGCGGCGGCTTAGAGTGGCTGATAGTTTCTGATGATGAAGAAGGCTACGTTAAGGAGCTTGACAATAGGCTTAAGGAGGTTTTAAAGGTTAAGTACAGGATTATAAGGAGGGCCAACCCAACCAACGGTAAGGGGGGTGCCCTCGACTACGCCACCAGGTTTATAGATGGCGAATACGTGCTCCTGATGGATGTTGACTCCAGGATTGACCCAAGCTTCATTATTAAGGCCTGCGGGAGGCTTAAGGGCAATACCGCCGCGGTCGTGGGTAGGTGGTATGGGTATAATTACGATACGCCCGTAGCCAAGGCCATAACGTCAACGATGGTGTTGGCGGTCAATACGATACAGGCCGGTAGGAGGCTTAGGGGGCTGCCAGCCCTCGTTACTGGTACAGGCACGGTAATTAGGGTTGATGCGCTGAAGGCCGTCGACGGCTGGGTTGGCTCAGGGCCGCAGGACGACGTCTACATTTGGCTTAAGCTACTTTCAAGGGGCTTCGACGTAGACTTCATAGACGACGCAGCCGTCGGCGTCGAAAACCCAAGAACATACACCGTGTTTAAGTTTCAGCAGGTTAAGTGGGCGTATGGAATTGGCGATGCCTTAAGGAGGGGGTGGGTTTATGTGAGGCCCCTTAGGCCTAGGGTTAAGGCAGATGTAGTCCTCACGCTACTTCAATACCCACTGTCATCGCTAGTGTTCGTATCGATACTAGCTATGGGTGTATTATCGCCAATACTCAGGGTTGACCTAGGCCTACCGCTACTACCCGTATACGCGGCCTATGGCGCATTGGTGGCGGCCTACGGATACCTCTACACCAGGTCGCTCCACGGGGCGCCTTACTATGATGCAGGTAGGGCATCTGCAATAATGGCCTCAATCATGCTGATGCTCCTAGCATCCTTCCTAAGGGGCCTACTGGGGTTTAGGCCTATTAAATGGTCAAGCACACCTAAGGGTGGTTTAACAGTCCTGAAGCTAGCCCCCTACGAGACTTTGATCCTCGCAGCATCCCTAGCTCTATTCGCCCTAAACCTCACCTACCTAAACCTATGGGCCTCGGTGGAGTTGCTATCAGTCATAGTGCCCTTAGCCTATGTACATGTTAGGTTCGGCGGCGAGCTCCTTGGGTTTAAGCTTATATAGCTAAGGAATAGAAGGCGATGTGCAGGATAAGTTTGAGGAGCTTGTGGAGAGGGCTTTCTACTGGCCCAGCTTCGACATATATAGGGGTAAGGTTGAGGTCGGCGGATTCTACGACTATGGGCACCTGGGCGTCCTGCTTAAGAGGAATATTGTCGAGAAGTGGAGGAGGATCTTCATACTCCCCTACATAGACTTCACAGTCGAGGTTGAGACGCCCATAATAATGCCAAGCATAGTTTTCGAGGCAAGCGGCCACCTAGAACACTTCACAGACTACGTTGTTTCATGCACCAGGTGCGGTAGGAAGTATAGGGCCGACCACCTTATCGAGGAGGAGCTTGGTAAGAGGGGGATTTCCATAAAGGCCGAGGGCTTGAATGAGGTGGAGTTGATGGAGGTTATCAAGAAGCATAACATTAGGTGCCCCGCATGCGGCGGCGAGCTAGGCCCCGTACAGAAGTTTAACCTGCTGTTCAAGACTACAATAGGGCCCTATAGCGATAATGTGGGCTACCTAAGGCCTGAAACAGCCCAGGGGATGTTTGTGAACTTCGCCAAGATATATAGGCTTGTGGGCAGGCTACCACTGGCCATAGCTCAGGTTGGTAAGGTTGGTAGGAATGAGATATCGCCCAGGCAGGGCCTTGTTAGGCTTAGGGAATTTTCACAAATGGAGGTTGAGCTCTTCTTCGACCCAAAGAACCCCACATGCCCATACCTAGGCGATGTCGATGACGTTGAACTGAGGTTGTTGACGGAGGAGGATGTTGCCAAGGGGGTTAGTGAGCCGAGGATTGTTAGCCCCAGGGAGGCTGTGGCTAGGGGTTATGTGGCTAATGAATGGATGGCATTCTACATGGCCCTCTCGGTGAAGTTCCTGAAGAGCCTAGGTATACCTGACGAGAAGCAGATGTTCATAGCCAAGCTACCCCATGAAAGGGCCCACTACGCGCAAATGGTCTATGACCAATTGGTTGAGACTAAGCGCTTCGGGTGGCTTGAGGTTAGTGGGCATGCGTACAGGACGGACTACGACCTAAGTAGGCATGCTAAATACAGTGGGCAGGACCTATCAGCCACAAGGCAACTGCCCGAGGCCAGGGAGGTTGAGGAGGTTAGGGTGTCGCCAAACCCGACCAGGATAAGGCAGGTCTACGGCGAGAAGTATGGCCTTGTCTTAAGGGCGTTATCGGGGGTTGATTTAGCTAAGCTATACGAGGAGGTTAAGGCCAAGGGCAGCGTAAACGTCAATGGCTACGACATAACGCCAGACATGCTTAACGTAGCTGTGGTTAAGAGGAGGGTGGCGTCGGAAAGATTCATACCACACGTGGTTGAGCCTTCATTCGGCATAGACAGGATAATATACGTCACCCTTGAAAACGCCTACGTCGAACGCGGCGGTAAGCAAATACTCAAACTACCCCCAGACATAGCGCCCGTAACAGCCGTGGTACTGCCCATTGTCAGGCGCGCGGAGTTGGTTAAATTAGCTAGGGAGGTTTGGAGGAGTATTGTTGAGGAGGGCTTCGTAGCATTCTACGACGATGATGGTACAATAGGCGCTAGGTATGCTAAGTGGGATAGCTTAGGAACACCATATGCGATTACTGTGGATGCCCAAAGCCTAAGCGACAACACCGTCACGGTAAGGGATAGGGATACGACGGCGCAGGTTAGGGTGAAGATAAGTGAAGTTGTTGACGTTTTAAGGGCCCTTATCAAGAGGCAGGACTTCCTCAAGGTTGCTGAGGAGAGGGGGTTAAGGATTATTACTAGGGGTGATTCAAGTTAATGAAAGGGTTAAGCTTATATCCGCTAGTCCACTAGCCTCAAGTGCAGGTAGATGAGGCTATAAAGGCCTTGAATAGGGTTAAAGAAATTATAGATAGCCACAATAGGTATAGAAGGCTTGAGACAATAAACCTGATACCCAGTGAAAACGTAATGTCACCCCTCGCCGAATACTTCTACCTAAACGACATGATGGGTAGGTATGCTGAGGGTACTATAAGGAATAGGTATTATCAGGGCTTAAGATATGTCGACGAGATGGAGGAGTATTTAGTCGAGCTAATGTCTAGGCTATTTTCGGCGAAGTACGTTGATGTTAGGCCCATTTCAGGGACCGTCGCAAACATGGCGGTCTACCTGGCCGTCGCCAAGGGCGGTAAAATAGCCGTAATGCCCAGGCAGTGCGGAGCCCACATAAGCCATGATGAGGTTGGGGCCCCAAGCGCATTCGACATAAAGATAATACACCTGCCCTGCGACCAGGAGGGCTTCAACGTCGACGTTGACGGCGCCGCTAAGGTCATTAGGGAGGAGAGGCCAAACCTAGTCATCCTAGGGGGGTCTTTGTACCTGTTCCCACACCCCGTGAGGGAGCTCTCCCAGGTTACCCATGAGGTTGGCGCAGTTTTAATGCACGACTCCGCACATGTACTCGGCCTAATTGCAGGGAACCAATTCCCAAACTCGCTCAAGGAGGGGGCTGACGTAATGACGTCGTCGACGCACAAGACGTTCCCAGGCCCCCAGGGTGGCGTAGTATTCACCAATGATGGCGAGCTGTTTAAGAAGATACAGAGGGCGGTCTTCCCACAGTTGACGTCAAACTACCACCTACATAGGTACGCGGCCACAGCCATAACGGCAATAGAAATGATGGCGTTTGGGGAGTCCTACGCATATCAGATTAGGGTTAATGCCAAGAGGCTTGCGGAAAGGCTCTACGAATACGGCATACCTGTCGTGGCGGAGGCCAAGGGGTTCACGGAGACCCACCAGGTCGTCTTCGACGCATCTAAATTCGGCGGGGGCGCTAAGGTGGCTCAAATACTCGAGGACGCGGGGATAATAGTCAATAAGAATATGTTGCCCTGGGACAGGAGTGCCGTTAAGCCGAGTGGAATAAGGATGGGTGTACAGGAAATGACGAGGGTTGGGATGGGGGCTAGTGAAATGGATGAAATAGCCCTATTCTTCAAGAAGGTCCTCATAGACGGTGTTGAGCCCGCTAAGGTCAGGGATGAGGTTAAGGAATTTAGGTCGAATTACGTCAAGGTTAGGTACGGCTTCAGCCTAAGTGACCTTGGCATAAAGTGCGATTGCCTACCTTTAAACTACTAGGGCCTACGTCCCAGCCTCCCAGCTTGACAAATACTTCCTCTGCTCCTCAGTCAACTCATCTATAGATATCCCCATTGCCTTCAGCTTAAGCCTAGCTATCTCCTCATCAATCTCTGCAGGCAGCCTATATACAATGGGCTTCAGGTTAGCGTGATTCTTAGCAATATACTCGGCAGCCAACGCCTGGTTGCTGAAGGACATGTCCATGACCTCGCTTGGATGCCCCTCGGCAGCCACCAGGTTAACTAACCTACCCTCAGCCAGGAGGTATAGCCTCCTCCCGTTAGGTAGCCTATACTCCACCACATTTGGCCTAACCTCCCTCTTAGATGTGGCCATCCTCTCAAGGGCCTCTACATCGATTTCAACGTTGAAGTGGCCTGCATTGGCTAATACTGCGCCATCCTTCATCTTTAGGAAATGCCTATCTGTGATAACCCTAATGTCGCCCGTTGCTGTCACGAAAATGTCTCCGACTTCGGCTGCCTGATCCATGGGCATTACCTCGAATCCGTCGAAGACGGCTTCAAGGGCCCTTATTGGGTTAACCTCAGTTATAATGACTCTCCTTGCCCCAAGGCCCCTAGCCCTCATTGCAATACCCCTCCCAACCCACCCATAGCCCGCCACCACAACTACCTTGCCGGCCACAAGTATGTTTGTCGCCCTCAATATGCCATCCCACGTTGACTGCCCAGTACCGTACCTATTGTCGAACAGGTATTTGGTATAGGAGTCGTTGACGGCTATTATTGGGTAGAGTAACCTGCCCTCCCTCTCCATGGCCCTAAACCTAATCACCCCCGTGGTCGTCTCCTCAGTGCCGCCCATTATGGACTTGGCTAATTTAACATAGTCGCCAGGCCCCGCCACCTCTACCGCATATTGCGTTGACTCATCCTTAATGCCGTAGGCCAACTTATGTATTGTGCCTGCAACATCACCCCCATCGTCCAGGGTTATATTCGGTGATGAGGATATTGCGAAGCCTATGGCATTGTAATACTCCCTGGTGCTCATCCCCCTCCACGCATACACGTGGATGCCCTCTTCAGCCAATGCCGCAGCCACATCGTCCTGCGTTGAAAGCGGGTTGCTTGGGGCTAGGTAGACCTCGGCCCCAGCAGCCTTAAGCGTCCTTACGAGGACTGCAGTCTCCTTCGTCACATGTAGGCTTGCCGCTATTCTAACGCCATTAAGGGGCTTCTCCCTGGAGAACCTCTCCCTGATAAGCATTAGGACTGGCATGTGGGCCTCAGCCCACTCTATCTGAAGCCTACCCCTACTGGCCAGCGATATGTCCTTAACCTTGTACTCAACCATAACACACCCCTAAGCCTAGTCTAATTAAACTTACTACATTAGGCCTGGCTGGCGTAGCTGCACGTCGATACTATGTTCCTTAAGAAGTCCTGGGGCACCTCCTGGAGGCCCATACGCATCGGTATTAGGGATGCTGCGCAGGACTGCCTAATCAATGGTTCGTTTATCGATACAGCCCTATTCAATACCTTAGACAATTCACCTTCAATTAATGGTTTTAAAACGTCTCTATTAGCCATGTAGGTTCCGCCCATTAGTGCTATTGGTATTTCACTTGCGTTAAGCCTCCTGATAACTGTGGCTAGGGCATTTACCACCTCCTCAACCTCGCTCTTAATTACGGCTAATGCCTCCGCATCACCCCTCCTAGCCTCCTCAAAGACGCACCTGGCGAATGAGGCTACCGTACCTTTGACATCCTTAGACGAGTAGATCTTCTCAACAAGCTCCTCAACCCTACTAACCCCATATAGTTTTAGGGCACAGTCCAGGAGGCTTGTCCTGCTAATCCTCCCGTCGTAGGACTTAACGACCTTTGATAGGCCTAGGGCGCCTATGTGGTATGCGCCCCCTTCATCATCTATCAAGTGCCCCCATCCACCAACCCTAACCCTAACACCCCTGTATATTCCGTAGAAGTTGCTTCCAGTACCCAATATGCCCACTACACCATCACCCAGCAGGAATGCTGAGGCGTGGGCAGCCTCAATATCCTCAGATAGGTATACTTCAACACCACCCCTAGCCAGGCTGCCTAAGGCCTCAAGCACACACCTCCTAATTTCACTGCCCCATAGGCCGCCTAGGTAGCCTGCCATGGAGACGCTGACATATTTAACACCGTCAATGTGGCCTATTGGCGATAAGGCATCCCTAATCCCCCTCGCCAAGTTCCCACAAACCTCATCTATGGGTAATGCAGCTGGGTTAGATGGGCCTGATGTGGCCGTGGAAATTAGCTTACCATCAGCCGCCACCACGGCAACCTCAGTCTTAGTACCACCCCCATCTACACCAATTATGACGCTAACCATAGGTTCACTACTATTACTCGATTTTAAGCACTTCACCGTGGTTGGCGTAAAGGCAGA
>CAYFHR010000018.1:13496-15557 GCA_964343155.1 uncultured Thermoproteaceae archaeon
CTGAGATTTAGCAAACCTCCCAATTATGTTGGCCAATCCCTCAGGCTTCCTTTCACTAAGCCAAAGCCTGGAATATAAATCTATCAATGCATCATAGTCCTCAGGCCTAGCCTCATTGTTAAGCACCTTTAAGGCGACTTCATACAGCATTTTAATGAATTGCAGGTCCTCAGGCAGCTTAACCCCCTCCAAGGCCTTGAGTACATTGCCTAACTCGGCCTTCAATGAGTTTCTATCCTCGGGAGGCAGTTCCCATAACCTATCTAGGTAAATAACCTTCTTAATGTTGTTGACTATGCGTGATCTTCCAAGAGCCTTACGCGCATTTAAAACATCCTCACCCTCGCCACTTAACCTAAGCCACTTAGCCTCCCAATTCCCCGAACCTTCAGCATACTCCATCGACGCCAATAGTAGTGGGGTTAGGTACGTGAATAGGCATTCCTCACCATCATCGCCCCATGCCGTTATTAGGAAGCCCAATAACCCCCTCTCCCTGGCTGCCGCCAGGAAGTTTTTAACGTTGGTTAGCGCGGTGTCGAAGTCTGGGTAGAACCTATTCCAGTTAGCTAGGCCTGGGCACGCCAATTGCCTATCGTAGTGGGCTACTAGGTCTATTAGATGCTTAAAGAATTCAACATCCCTCGGGTCGTAGTTCCAGTTGGCTATAATAACCCTATTCCACATTGGGTCGCCTATAACCCTACCCCACAGCTGCCTCTCCTCCTCAGGCAGATATATCCCAGTCAACATGTCCCCCCAAACCACGGGGGTTTTGCCCCCTGCCTCAACTATGCTTATTAATTCGCCGTAATGGCTTAGGTATAGTTCAGGCCCCTTGAACACGAACCCCGACTTATCGAGGCTCCTACCCCTACCAAGCGACCAGGTTTCATCACCACCAATGTGTATTAGGCCTGCCTCGGTTTGGTCTAAGGCATCCTTAAGCATTGTTACGGCTAGATTCCTTGCCTCGGGGTCCGAGGCATTTAAGGTACCATCCCTCGGAACCCACCAAAGCTCCCTATACTTCGCGTATTTGGGTAGTGAAAGTATGTTCTCCATATGCCCCAGCAGCTCCAGTGATGGGGCCACGGTAACCCAGTATGATTTACCATACTCAACAATGCTCCTCCACTCATCCTCACTCAACCTACCCCTATGTACACCTACGTCAGGTAGGCTGCGCCATGGGAATAGGTCCTCGAAGTATATGAATAGGTAATTGTACTTAAGCAGGAATAGCCACCTTATAATCCTCTTAAACGTATCAACAGTAGGTACACCACCCCTCGCTATGTCTAGGTGGAATCCCCTGATCCTAAACCTCAACTCCTCACGGACCTCAACCCTGGGCATGTATCCGCTCCTCTGCATGGCTAATTGGATTACTGTGGCGTAGCATACTGCCTCATCCCCCTCACCGTAAACTACGCCATCATCTACCTTTAGGTTGCACGTACCCTCAGCCCCCTTGCTTACTTTAACCTCCCACGAACCCTCAGGTATGTTGAAGTCCCTTAAAATGTGCGCCGGCAGGTTCTTAAACCCATCAAACCTAAGCCACTCCCCGGTGAATTGTATGTACCTTGGCTCAGGGGTTATTAAGACGTCTTCAGCATTCATTAATTTAAACAATAGATGGACGTTTATTAAATGTTACTGGCTGGGCTTCTGCTCACCCTTCTGCTGCTCCTCCTGAAGCTTCTTCAACTCCTGTTCAATCTCCTTCTCAATCTCCTCAATAGGCTTAGGAGGCGGCGTTGTTGCAAGCGCATAACCTATCCACGCCAATATCCCGAAGACTACTGCAACGGCAACGAATGCAGTTGCCTTAAGGGTTATTATACTCCACTGCGTTGCGAAGACGAGCCACGCATAGGCAACGATAACTATTATGCTTATAGCCAGCAACCCAACCCCAACAGCCTTATCCCTAGATACCATAGTTAATCAGCGCAACGCCAGGTTTTAAAGCATTACAGATACAGGTATTCCACAGAATGCAGGGCTTTAAAGTAAAGGTTAAAAAGTAACCTTAAACCAGCCAATCGGCGGGGG
>CAYFHR010000019.1:0-13937 GCA_964343155.1 uncultured Thermoproteaceae archaeon
ACTCTGCTGAATAATCCCTGACCGCACCGCCGCGTGGAGCGCCGCAGATCCCGGGTTCGAATCCCGGCGGCCGCACCATTCTCCTCCTCACCCTCAACTGAATATCTGAATAATCGCTTATAACCCCGTTAATGTAGCCTAAATGTGCCTATTAGGGTTAGGCTGCCTCAGGAGAATAGGGAGGTTGTATTGGAGGCTGACTCAATGACGGTTAGCGAACTTTTAGGGGAGTTGAAGTTAAATGAGTCTGAGGCAACCGTCATATTGAACGGCTTCCCCGTCAAAAACCCTAGGACTGTCATAAACGTTAACGATAGGGTTGAGGTGATTAAACACTCGCCCAGGGGTAGGTGCAGTATATGTGGTAGGGAGGCCTACGCCAGGATACCTTACGCGAAGCTAACCCTATGTAGGGAGCATTTCATAGAGTTCATAGCTAAAAGGGTTAGGAGGACTATTGAGGAGTATAGGCTTGTGAGGAGGGGCGACCTGGTCCTTGTAGCCGTCTCAGGGGGTAAGGATAGTTCTACAATGCTACACGTACTCTCAACCCTAAGGGATTCCCTCAAGTTCGAAATAGTGGCATACCACATAGACCAGGGCATACCGGGCTACTCCGATAAGGCTAGGTTAGCTGTTGAGGAGTTGGCTAGGAGGCTTAACGTGCCTCTAATTGTATCAACATTTAGGGAAATGCTCGGCGTCGATCAGCCAGCTTTGATTAAGGGTATGAAGTCTAGGAGGCCTCCATGCTCCGTATGCGGTATTGTTAGGAGGTATTCCTACAATGCGTTGGCCATTGAGCTTAAGGCGTCTTCAATAGCCACAGGCCACCATGCAGATGACGTAGCCTCATACGCGTTGAAGGCCATATTAACCCACGACTATCAATCACTGGCCAAACTAACGCCCAGGACTGAGCCTTTCGAGGGGGCTGTAGCCCATATAAGGCCCCTCTACGAGGTTTATGAGAGGGAGACCCTACTCTACGCAATAGCCTCCGAAATACCCTTCACAGCCTGCCCATGCCCCTTCAGGCCGAGGAACACCCTAGACGACCACATTAAGGAGCTTTTAAACAACCTGGAGGCTAGGCACCCCGGTATTAAGCTCAGCTTCCTAAGGGGCCTTGCCAGGGAGGCTAAGGCCCTTGGGAAGGTTATTGAGGAAAGGGCGGAGGCCCACACGTGTAAAGTATGTGGATTAGCCTCAAGCGGCGACGTATGCTCCTTCTGCAAATTCACCCAACATGAATTGGGGAGCGCAATGGGGCCCCATGTCAGGGAGATCCTCAGGGTTAAGGTCTCTGGACTTGGCTTGAAGTAAAGCTTATAAAGAGCAGGCCGTGTGTCAATTGGTTCGGCCCGTAGCTCAGCGGTTAGAGCACCCGGCTGTAGTCAGCCCCACGGGGTACATGTGTGGAGGCCCCGTGGCAGGGACCGGGGGGTCCCGGGTTCGAATCCCGGCGGGCCGACCAGTAAGCTTAATTAACGCGCTTAAGCTAAATGAATGTAATGGGCCTTATAGGCATCTTAAACTTCGGGGGCCAGTACAACCATTTAATTAGGCGCAGGCTAATTGAACTCGGCTACAACGCATCCTTCATAGACCCTGAGGCTAGCCTATCGGAGGTTAAGTCTAGGTACGACTGCATAATAGTGAGCGGCGGCCCATGGAACATACCAGGCGACCTACCTAAAATGGGCAAGGCCCCGGAGTACGTGCTGGAGTTTCCAGGGCCAATACTGGGCATATGCCTAGGCCACCAACTAATAGCCTACGCCTACGGAGGCTCACTAACAGGGGAAACCCCCGAATTCGGGGGCTTCAAGGTTACAGTCCTGGATGAGGACACGATACTGAGGGGTATGCCTAGGGTTTTTACAGCGTGGGAGAGCCACAACGTAAGCGTCAATGCTGCCCCAGCGAACTTCAGGGTTATCGCAGTTGGCGAGAAGGCTAGGGTGCAGGCAATGGTAAGTAGCGATAATAGGGTCTTCGGAGTCCAATTCCACCCAGAGGTTAAACACACCGAGAGGGGTGAGTTGGTTTTAAGGAACTTCGCGAGCCTATGCGTTTAAACAATTGTTTAAACAATGGATATTTTAATAAGCCCCTATACGAAAGAGATATAAACATCTCGTCTAATGAGGCTTAATGGGCTTGAGGGAGGTTTTAAAGTCTATTGAGGAGGAGTTGAAGGCCATTAAACCAGACTGTGCGGTAGCCGCCGTAAGCGGTGGTGTTGATAGCGTTACAAGCGCACTACTGGCATATAGGGTGTTGGGTAATGTTGTCAAACCAGTGATAATAGATACAGGCTTCATGAGGCTCAATGAGGTTGAGGGGGTTGTGGGAAGCCTGAGGGGTTTAATGCCCCTGGAAGCCTTCGACGCATCCAGCGAGTTTTACAGGGCCTTAATGGGCATTTCAGACGCTGAGGCTAAGAGAGTTGCCTTCAGGGAAACCTTCTACACGGTGCTTTCAAGGATTGTTAAGTCGAAGGGATGCAGCTGGCTGATACAGGGTACAATAGCCCCCGACTGGATTGAAACGAGGGGCGGCATCAAGACCCAGCACAATGTACTGGTTCAAATAGGCATAGACCCATTATCTAAATACGGCATAAGGGTTATTGAACCATTGAGGGAGCTTTACAAGGATGAGGTCAGGGCCATTGCAAGGCTCCTGGGGGTACCTGGTGAAATAATTAATAGGCAGCCATTCCCAGGCCCCGGCCTAAGCATTAGGGCTGTTGGGAGGTTAACCCCTGAGAAGCTTAAGGTTGTTAGGGAGGCAACACATGTTGTTGAGGATGGTTTAAAGGACCTAGGCCTAAGCCAATGGTTCGCAGCCTCCTGGGAGGATGAATTCGAATATGATGAGGATTTGACGAGGAGGGTTAGGGGCTTGGGGAATTTAGAAGCCTACCTATTTAAGGTTAGGGCAACTGGGGTCAAGGGCGATTTAAGGGCGTATGGGCCTGTGGCATTGGTCAGGGGCCAGGCTGCCGGCTGGGAAACTATATATGAATTATATAGGGTTTTCCTAGATACCCCAGTGACCCACGTCATATATGAGGTTAAGTCAGGGGTTAGGGGGAGGTTCTTCACAGCCATAAGGGCTGTGGTCACTGAAGACTTCATGACAGCCGACGTCGCCAGGCTTAGTAGGGACCTCTTAGTGAAGGTGTCTGGGGAGGTCCTTAACATAGATGGCGTCTCGGCGGTTGGCCTCGACATTTCGCCTAAACCCCCTGCAACAATAGAGGTTGAGTAGCTAACCCAGGTAGATGTCGTGCGGCTCAACCTCACCCCTACCCAGCTGGGTCAGTATTGCAACCCTGCCCTTAACCCAGGCCTCCTGTATATTCCTAGCCCCTATGTATCCTAACGATGCCTGAATCCCCCCAATGAACTCCCTAACCAGGTCTGCTAAGGGGCCTCTATACGGGACTAGGCCCTCAACCCCCTCCTCAACGTTCTTAACCTTAGGCCCATACCTATCCACGGCGAATCTCCTAGCCCTAGCCCCCTCACTTGCCATGCCCCTATAGTATTTATACTTCCTGTCGCCAATCCTTATAATGGGGCTTGGGGATTCGTCCGACTGGGCGAAGAACCTACCCATCATGACTGCCCATGCGCCTAGGGCGAATGCCTTAACAGCATCGCCAGGCTCCCTAATCCCGCCATCCGCTATTATCGGTATGTCCCTCAACCCATAGTCCCATGCTGCGTCTGCAACCTGCGCAACAGCCCACAAGGTTGGCGCAGCCACGCCGGTCACAACGCCTGTCGTGCATATTGAGCCGCTGGCTATGCCAACCCTCAAACCCCCCACAGGCTCCACTGTTGTTAAGACGTCGACAGCCCCCTCGTATGTGCCTAGGTTGCCGACTACGACCTCGACTCCCACCTCCTTAACAAGCCTCCTTAACGACGCCAGCGCCTTCTCATTATCAACGTGGGCTACGTCAACCACGAGGAAGTCTGCAACCTTACTCAGCTTAACAGCCCTCTCCAGGTCGAAGGGGGATATTGCAGCCCCAACCATCAACCTACCGTCAAGGCCTATTGACGGCTTGAAGGGGGGTTTAACCTGCTCTGAGAGGTCGTAGTAGGTCACTGTACCTACGTAAACACCCCCTTTAACCAAGGCCACTGAATCAACCCCAGCCTTAACCATAATGTTCATCAACTCCCCAGGCCCCAAGTCTGCGTCAGCAGTAATGGGTTTTGATGCTAATTCAGCAACCTTAGCATTGGGGCTCGACGATATTAATGCAGACCTCTTGACAAGCCCCACCACCTGCCCCTCTGAGACTACGGGCAACGCATCCACATTACCTAGCCTAGCCTTATTTAAGGCGTCTTGGGCGGTTTCGCCGGGTTCAACATATAGGGGCCTTATGGGGTATTGTGGGGCTTCTTTAACAGCCTTAACCTCGCTGAACTCCTCATCAATAGTCATATTCCTGTGCACCACACCGACGCCCCCAAGCCTAGCTAGGGCTATGGCCAACCTAGACTCGGTGACCGTATCCATAGGCGACGACACTAGAGGTATGTTTATCCTGAGGCCTTTAGTAACGTTTGTTGAAACATCAACCTCAATGGGGTCTACAGGCGATTTGCCAGGTATGAGGACTACGTCCCTAAACGTTACTGCAATGCCCTTTACGGGAATCTTATCCCTAAACATTATGCCTAAGCTGGGGGCGCGTATAAATAATTATCTCGCCAGCAACATTAAGAAAGGTTTATATAGAAGCGGTTTATGGGGATGCTATGAGTCAGCAAGCCTACATAGCGCAGATAGGCGGCGTACCAGTACTTGTACTTAAGGAGGGGACCCAGAGGGCCTTTGGTAAGGAGGCCCTCAGGATAAACATAATGGTGGCCAGGGCCATTGCAGAGGTCATGAAGGCCACCCTGGGCCCAAAGGGCATGGATAAGATGCTGATAGACAGCTTAGGCGACATAACGATAACCAACGACGGCGCAACAATACTTAACGAAATGGATGTACAACACCCAATAGGTAAGCTTATGGTTGAAATCTCTAAGACGCAGGACGACGAAGTTGGCGATGGGACAACAACCGCAGTTGTCTTAGCCGGCGCCCTGCTTGATGAGGCTGAGAAGCTCATTGAGAAGAACATACACCCAACAGTCATAATATCAGGCTTTAAGAAGGCCCTGGACGCCGCAGTGCAGCATCTGCAGAAGATAGCAATACCCGTTGATAGGGATAACGTGGATATTTTGAAGAAGGTTGCGGCAACGGCAATGCACGGTAAGATAAGTGAAACCGTTAAGGATCAGTTTGCAGAGTTGGCGGCTAGGGCAGTTTTAATGATTAAGGAGCAGAGGGGTGACAAGTGGATAGCCGACCTAGACAATGTCCAGATTGTCAAGAAGCATGGCGGAAGCCTCCTAGACACCCAGCTAATACAGGGCATAGTTGTTGATAAGGAGGTTGTACACGCTGCAATGCCTAAGAGGGTTGTTAACGCTAAGATAGCGCTCCTGGATGCACCACTGGAGGTTGAGAAGCCTGAGATAGATGCCGAGATAAGGATACAGGACCCAAGCCAAATTAAGGCATTCCTAGATGAGGAGGAGAACATACTTAGGGGCTATGTTGATAAGCTTAAGCAGATTGGGGCTAATGTCGTATTTACGACGAAGGGCATTGACGACATAGCGCAATACTACCTGGCTAAGGCAGGCATCATGGCTGTTAGGAGGGTTAAGAGGAGCGACATAGAGAAGCTCGTTAGGGCAACGGGCGGTAGGCTAGTCACCAATATAGACGACTTAACGGAGAATGACCTAGGCTTCGCAGGCCTTGTTGAGGAGAGGAGGGTTGGCGACGAGAAGATGGTCTTCGTTGAGCAGTGCAGGAACCCAAGGGCAGTAAGCATACTGATTAGGGGAGGCTTCGAGAGGCTTGTGGATGAGGCTGAGAGGAATTTAACAGATGCATTAAGCGTAGTCTCAGACGTAGTAGAGGACCCATACATAGTCCCGGGCGGTGGCGCGCCTGAAATTGAGGCGGCTAGGGCTGTTAGGCAGTTGGCAGGTAAGGTTAGTGGTAGGGAGCAGGACGCCATAGAGGCCTTTGCAAACGCCCTAGAGGTAGTACCAAAGACCCTAGCCGAGAACGCAGGCCTAGACGCGGTCGACATTTTAACAGAGCTGAGGCACATGCATGAGAGTAGGGAGGATGGGTGGAAGTACGGTATAGACGCCTTCAGCGGCAAGGTTGCAGACATGGTCAGCCTAAACGTCCTAGAGCCGCTCGTCGTCAAGACCCAGGCCTATAAGGCTGCGGTGGAGGCCGCAACAATGATACTGAGGATTGATGAGATAATTGCGGCAAGCAAGATTGAGTCCAAGGAGGAGAAGAAGGAGGGCGAGGAGAAGAAGGAGGAGTCGCCAACGCCAAGTGACTAACCATTAAAATAACATTGAATCGTGAAGGGTTAAATCAGGGGGTCATCTTCTTAACCCCCACATAGACCTTATCGCCAACATTGGGCTTATTCGCCAGGCCTGATACAACCACTATGAAGCCTCCAACAGATATCCTAACGGCGTCGGCGCCAGCATAGTAGACGATGCCCCACATGTATATGTCCCACCTAGACTTATAGTCAGGGTCCTTCTCACTGGATAAGTTTACCAGGACCCTGTCGCCGCTGTTGAATGTTGCTAATGATGTGGGGAGCTCCATTGTTAGCGACGTGCCCTCACCCTCAAGCATAACCCTAACTACGTTACTTGAAACCTTCTCAACACCCTTAACCACGTATGTTGACTCAGCCTTAAACATAGGGTTCAGGGGTGTTAGAGTTTAAAAAGACAGCTCCAATTAACCCATATGGCTTTAAGTGAGGGTGCAAGGAGGTTTAGCGTCGAGGTCGCCGCCATGTTGGGCAGGAGGGTTTTAGTCAATTTGAATAATGGCCCATCCTACAGGGGTGAGCTCGCTGGGGTTGATCAAAGCTTAAACGTAGTACTTGTGAACGCCGTTAATGATAAGGGCGAGAGGTTCCCCAAAGTCCTCATAATGGCTAATGCAATTAGGGAGGTTGCATTAATTGAGGAGTACGTTGATTTAAGGGACTTCGCCAGATTCCTCGAGAAGTACTTCCCAGGCATGGTTAAGTATATTGAGGAGACGAACACAGTGGTCGTGGCTGATAATGTAACGGTCAGTGAGGAGGGTGTTAAGGGGAGTGGGCTTGTTGCGAGGAGGGTTAAGGAGCTTTACGACGAATACATGCAGAGTAGGCGGAAATGACCTTCGAAATAATTGATAAGGATGAAACGGCTAGGATAGGGCGAATAAGGACTAGGCATGGGGACGTAGAAACCCCCGCCCTCTTCCCAGTCATAAACCCCCTTAAACAATCCCTCACCCTTGAGGAGGTCAGGAGTATAGGCTTCAGGCAGATAATAACCAACGCATACATCATTAAGAGGAATTATGGGGATTTAGCCAGGGAGGCTGGCATACATAGGCTACTTAACTGGGATGGAGTCATAATGACAGACTCGGGGGCCTACCAAATACTGCAGTATGGGAGCGTTGATGTTGACCCAGCCACCATACTTGAATACCAGGTTTCAATAGGGTCTGACATAGGCGTAATCCTAGATATACCGACGAGCCACCCGAGGTATGTGGGGGTTGTTAAGGCTGAGGTTGATGAAACCTTGAGGAGGGCTAGGGAGGCTATCGAGGCTAGGGATAGGGTTGACCCTGAGCATAGGATGCTCCTAGTCGGGCCTATACAGGGGGGTGTTCACCTAAGCCTATTAGCATATTCAGCCAGGTCCATGGGCAAGCTCCCATTCGACATATATGCCATCGGTAGCCCAACAACGCTGCTGGAGGAGTATAATTTCCTGGAGCTCGCCAAGATGGTTATAACGGCTAAGCTAAACCTACCCCTGGGCAAGCCCATACACCTATTCGGCGTTGGCCACCCATTAGTGATGCCCCTGATGGCAGCCCTCGGAATAGACCTATTCGACTCAGCCTCATACATACTTTACGCATATGACGACAGGGTGATATTTAGCGATAGGACAGCCAGGTTAAGCGAACTGGGCGACGACTATCTGATAGACTGGTGCCTGAAGACTGTTAAGGAGGTTAGGGAGATGCCTAAGGAGGATAGGGTTAGGTGCCTCGCCAAACATAACTTAACAGTCTTGGCTAGGGAGATTATTGAAATTAAGCAGAGGATCAGGGAGAACGACATATGGGGCTACGTTGCAGGTAAGGCTAGGTTAAACCCGATGCTTTACGCAGCCTACAAATGGCTTATGGAGAGCAGGCTACTGTCGAAGCTTATTAAGGCAGCGTCAGGGGGCCTTAAGGTTAATGCAACCCAGCTGGTAATACTAGATGAGGCTGATGAGGGTAGGCCTGAGGTTAGGTGGGCTAGGTCAAGGTTGAGGAACGTCATTGAAGGCATTAAGGTGGATAAGGCCATAGTGCTCATAGGCAATTTAGAGAAGCCGGCAATTAGGGACCCTGCCATCGACAGGTTGAGGGGGTTGAAGGCCCAGATATACGTCTATGACCCAGTCTTCGGGCTTGTGCCTATTGAACTCAGCGACGTATACCCATTCTCGCAAGTCATCCCACTTAAGGATGGCTTCAGGAGGGTTAGGGTTAATTCCAGGTTAGTGGTCGTTATTGCAGAGGAGGAATTCAGGAAGGTGGCCGAGAGGGCTATATCGGCTGAGCACGCATACGTAATACTGGTTGATTCGCTGAGGAATATAGACGCATACTTAAGCTACCTTAAAGAACTCCTAGATTCTAACCCCTAGGCTCATGTATGTTGAGGCCAATTTAAGGTATGCCTCGTAGTTGCGCCTAATAGCCTCAACGAGCCTGTCATCGACCTGCTTAATAATCCTCGCAGGGACGCCCACGGCAACGCTCCTGGGGGGTATCCTCATGCCCTCAGTCACAACTGCGCCAGCACCCACTATTGAGTATTCGCCCACGACAGCCCCATTCATGACTATTGAACCCATACCCACAAGCACATAATCCCCAATCTCAGCCCCATGTATAATCGCCCTATGGCCTATGGAAACGCCCTCACCTATGTTGGCTGGGTAGCCTCTATCGGCATGTATAACTACGTGGTCCTGCACGTTAGTATACCTCCCAACGGTAATCCTCTCCTCATCACCCCTAATAACGGCGTAGGGCCATATGTTCACATAGTCCCCCAGCGTAACGTCGCCTATTACGTATGCTGTATCTGAAATAAACACATTCCTACCCACCTTAGGCTCCTTATCACCCAGCTTAACTATAGGCATGCACTACCTGTATCCTGCCTGGTTTAAACATTACCCCTCCTATATTCAGAGACCCCCCTAACACTATACCCTATGCATATCCTGGGGTAGAGCACCTCACATATGGGCTTCACATAAATCCTCATTACTACAAACTGCCTACAGTCCATAATTATTACTATAGATGCCTATTTATATACCATACTCCACGATGCACATTATGCATACTTCTTAATAACCATAGCCGTTAACGTCCTCTCCACACCATCGATTGAGTGTACAAGTTTTATCAAACCCTCCAAGTCGCTTATCTTGTCGACCTCAGCCCTAGCTATGACGTCGTATGGGCCTGTTACCGAGAAGGCCTCTTTAACATTCGGTATCGACTTCACCTTCTCCGAAACCTCGAAGGCTTTACCAACCCTAGTTTGTATTAGTAGAAAGACTTCAAAACCCATAGTTAAATAGGCTATGCGGCTGTTTATAAATATTTTTTAATCAGTCTGGGGCTTGGCCAAGTCACCAATCATCATCAGGTGTGCTCATCACTGGGGCCAATGCCTGCTAAGCTTAATAAAATATTCGCCGCATTAGGGTTGATGCTGGGTTACGTTACGGGGAGCCTAAAGCCTGATGAGTATAAGGTGTTGTTTAAGTACCAGGTCGGTTCATCTCAAGTAATACTCATTGCGTCGCTAGCCCTATTTACAGCAGGCCCAATCTTATCATACTTCAACTACCTCATCCACGGTAGATTCATGGTTGGGGGCCTCGTATTATTCTACCTAAGCGTCATGTATAGTCAACATCCCGGCTTTGCGAGGTTTATGCCTAGGATAAGTGTTTCAATATCCCTTACCGTACTTTCAATAACCTGGGCCATACTATTCATCCTGGGGGTGTGGGTTTGGAGGATTATCCTAGCCCTATGGGCCTGCCTAATGTTGGCGCTATTCCTGGAAAGCGGCATTGGCTCAATCCCACTATTCTACCCAAACACATTCACTGTGGTAGGCCTAATATCGCTCATAGAGGCTTCGGCAACGGGAAGCCTATGGCCCCTTTTGGGCTTCCCACTGGCATCTTTAACAAGCTTAATGAGGAGGGTTGAGGGTAGGAGGAGGTTTAGCCCACTCGACATCCCCTACCTAGCCCTCCCCATAATGCTCCTGTTCAACAACGACTACTCCCTCATAGCACTAATAATAGCCCAGTTAATGGCCATCTCAACCCCATTGACAATACCTAAGAAGACGCCACTCTCCGCAGCCTACCCCATAGGGGCTTCGTTGGGTAGGTTTGGCCTAGCTGTGGCATTGGCGTTGGCGATTATAGGGCTTGATTACGTGGAGGTTATCCACATGGTTTTAATAGGCTTCATAGCCACCATGATGACTTCTCTATGCATACCAATGCTGATTCCAGGTTACCTATGGATTTGGCCTAGGGGCTATGGGGTTGAAGTACCCGTCCTCGTCGAACTCTCAGCATTGGCCAGAATAATGTATGCCTATTATGGCCCCTGGCCTCTCTACATATCGTATGCCCTATTATATGCAGCTATGGCCGACATATTAATGCACTACGCCATGGGTGAGAGGGTCCTCGTGCAAGTCTAGTCCATGGGTCTGCTAATGTAAAGAAGCCCTAGGCTTTAGCACTAAATAGTTAGATGCATTAATCTACTAATGAACCAATAAGTATATATACCGGTTCTGTTTTAATCCAACCGAAGGCATATGGGTGAAGTGGAGACTACTTCAATTGAGAGGGAGTTGACGGAGAGGCAACTGCAGATACTTCAATTCCTGCTTAAGAAGGCCCAGCCGTTAAGGGTATATACAGTTTACGCTGACCAGGATCAAATAGCTAGGGAGCTTGGAATGACTAGGCAGGCACTGTCAGTGCACCTTAAGAAGCTTAAGGACTTCGGCCTAATAAGGACGGGTAGGGAGTTCGTAGACATAACCGAGAAGGCGCTGAGGGTCCTCAGGATGAGTGGGGCTGAGGCAATAATAATGGCTAAGGTTGCGCCTAAGTATAGGCAGCAGATATATGAGAAGATTAAGGAGATGCCCATTGAAAAGGCGTATAGGGTTTCAGGAGACTACGACCTAATAATAATAGCTAGGGAGATACATATAAATGACCTGTTGAGGGTTTTAAGCCAGCTTGAGGGTGTTGAGGACACTAGGACGTTCATATCGCTTGAGGTTATTAAAGAATAGGGCCTTAAGCCACCCAATATCCCTCAAATTAAAAATTGAGGTTTTCCAATCATAAAATTCCAATAAACAATCAGCCCTTATGTGAAAACTCGTCTAGGCGTAGTGGGGCTACTTCACGTACTTCCTTAACCTATTTTCAGCCTCCTCCCAATTCAACACGTTCCAAATGGCGTCTATGTAGCCGTTCCTATTATTCTTATACTGCAGGTAGTATGCATGCTCAAACTCGTCCACTATTAGGATTATCGGCAGTTCAGCTATATGCTGATTATAGTGGTTTTCAAACGTTGTGAATTCGAGGTTCCCCGACTCAGGGTCATAATATAGGACTGCCCATCCACACCCAGGCAGGGACCTCATGGTCTCTGTGAACAATGCCTTAAACCTGTCGAAGCTCCCAAACTGCTTAACTATAAGGTCTCCGAGGTAGCCTCCAGGCGTGCCGCCGCCCTTCCCTGGAGGCGCCATTGAATGCCAGTAGAGCGTATGTAGCTTATGCCCATTGACGTTGAAGAAGAGGTTCCTTAAAAGGCCCTGTATATCGTAGCTAGTAACCTCACCCCTAATAACCTTCTCAAGCCTCTCCAAGGTTGCATTAGCCCCATTCACATAGCCCCTATGGTGCCCATTATAATGCACGTCTATTACCTGGCCACTTATATAGGGCTCCAGGGCATTGACAGAATACGGCAGTGGGGGTAGTTCATACCTCTTGAATAGGGGGGCTTGAGACGCCATAAACTGGCACTGGGTTAAATATTAAAAAAGTTACGCGCCTGGGAAATGCATAAAAATCCTCAATATTGATTATGCTAAGGGGCCGTAGTCTAGCCTGGATAGGATGCCGGCCTGGGGCGCCAGCCCCGCGGAACCGGCTCAGAGTGCATCATGGAGCGCCGGTGATCCCGGGTTCAAATCCCGGCGGCCCCACCAATCATAGCCCTACCTACCCCTCTCAAGCTTCAAAACCCTGTAGCCTCCTATGAAGGCGAGCGGAACTGTGAATAGGGCGAGGAATACGTATGATAATACAGTATAGCCAACAGAAACAATCCTGTATATGCCCGCCAGGGCTATTACGAGGGCCGTGGAAACCATGATGATAGACACCGCCGGCCTAGATACATTAAGCCTGAAGGAGGCTTCAAACCTATAGGCAACCGCATTAACATTACCAACAGTGGCCGTTAAAAGCGCTATGTATAGAAACGCCGCATATAGGTATGCCAGTATTTTAGGGGCCCCTGAATATATTAGGCCGTAATATATGGGTAGGTTTGCCGAGGGGTACTTCGGATTAGTGACGTATTGGTAGTAGGGTAGTGTTGCTAAATATTCAAGCAGTATCATTACGCTCAACGTTAACCCACCAATGAGGGATGCGTAAACAACACCCCTCCTACCTTTTAAATCCTGGGCCACAGACGACATTGCGGGTATGCCCACGAGATTATAGCTTACGTAGAGTATTGGCGATATTAAGAAGCCTAAGGGGCTTCCAACCCACCCAGACGGAGTATGTATAGTATGTAGGCTTTTTATGAGGCTACGCCATGAGTAGGCTATTATTGATGCCGTAGCCGCCGTTATAATGGATACCTTAACCAGCGTTAACACGGTCTCTGAACCCAATACAGCCCTACGGCCAAGGGCCACTATGATTGCTGATAATGCCGCCATTATAGCTAAGCTTAGGTAGTAAGGCATCTTGAATATGGTTGAGGTTAAAGCACCCCCAGCAGCCATGACGGCGCTTAGGAAGAGGGTTACTAGGGCTATGTACGACGCCTCAAAGGCCCACACCAACCTAGGCCCTATGAGGCTTAGGGCAAACCTCCAGTAGTCGTAGAATCCAGTCAACTGAGCATACCTAAGGCCTATCAGGGGAAATATCGTGAACAGCACTGCGGCTAGGGCAACGGAAATTAGGCCTAAGCTACCGAAGTATGTGAAGAAGTGGACTATTTCAACACCAGTTGAGAAGGCTCCAGCCGCAATCGAGCCTACGTAGGTTAAACCCACTGAAAGGGATTCTAAGGAATCCCTAGGCACAACCTGCTTAAAACAGCCCCTTTTAAATACAATACTGAATACTAATATAATCTAAACATTTAATAAACCCGATCAGGGGTCTTCAATATGAGTTCAGGCGAGTTTAAAGTATTTAGGGGTGGTTTAAAACTGCCATTGATAGGCCTAGGAACATATCTATCACCCATGGAGTGCAGTAATAAAAGCTATTACGTCGAAGTCTTCAGGTACGCCTTCGAAATAGGCTACAGGCTCATAGACACAGCCGAGGCCTACAACTGCTCAGAGGAGGTTGTTGGTGAGGCTTTGCGTGGTTTTCGTCGTGATGAGTTTGTTGTTG
>CAYFHR010000020.1:0-13720 GCA_964343155.1 uncultured Thermoproteaceae archaeon
CTATTGAAAGGAGGCCTAGCATCATGTTTAGCTGAATTATCGTATATATTGAGGTTACTGCAGTCAGCAGGTTTGGAAGGAGCGTGGTGTACATTCCTCCAAAGTTCCAGAGGACGAAGTCTACATCACTTGCAAGCCTACCAACAAGGTCGCCGCTCTCACCCATGGGCCTACCCACTATTAGTTTCTTCTTAATTTCAGCAATAGTCCTGGCTATGGCCTGCCAAAACGGCTTAAATAGCCACTCAGTGGCCGTAAATATGAGCATTGAAGCCATAAGCATCATTAAGTCGCCCGTAGCCTTATCTGATAAACCACCTGGGTCGCTACTTGACTGGAGGGCATTAACCAGGCCTGCCATAGCCATCGGCATTAAGTAGCCTGATGCATAGGCCCTAAGTATGAACGCCACCAATGCCGATAATAGGCCTAGGTTAAGCTCCCTACTCCTCATGAACATTTCATAAAACCTATACGTTACCTTAAGGTTCTCTAAAATTTTAGATTCCACAAAACCCTGAGGCGGGCCTATATAAAAACCTTACCGGGGTACTAAGGGGGTATACCCGTGTATGGGGATTCCTCACCCCTCCTCCTCGATAAGGCCGCCTTCAGTAGGGCGATGAATAGTGGATGCGGCCTAGTTAGCCTGCTCCTGAATTCTGGATGGTATTGTGTTGCTACGAAGAAGTAGTGGTTGTGGAGTTCTATTGCCTCAACCCTAGGTTTATCAACCCTCATTGCTGAGAACACTAAACCAGCCTCCTGCAGTTTACCGAAATACGCAGGGTTAACCTCGTACCTATGCCTATGCCTCTCCCTAATCCTCAACGCCCCATAGATCTTGTGGAGCACGCTACCTTCCACAACTTCAATATCCCTATCCCCAAGTATCATTGTCCCGCCCAGCTTATCAATATTCTTCTCCTCGGGGGTTATGTCTATGACTGGGTGTGGCGTATTTGGGTTAACCTCCGTTGTGTGGGCATCTTTGAGGCCCAGTACATTCCTCGCATATTCAACGACCGCCAGCTGCATGCCGTAGCATATGCCTAACATGGGTATGTTGCCCTCCCTAGCGTATTGAATAGCGATTATCTTGCCTTCAACACCTCTTGCTCCAAAGCCTGGAAGTATTATGAATGCGTCTGCGTTTAGCCTATCCAACAGGTCTGGATTCTTCTCAACCTCCTCCGAGTCGCACCAAACTATATTGGGCTTAACCCTGAGGTGGGCCCCGGCGTGTTTAACGGCCTCAACTATGCTTATGTAGGAGTCCCTCAACTTAACGTACTTACCGCAGAAGACTACGTTAACAGCCTCTTCGGCGTTAACAAGCGATTCAACGAGGGTGGGCCACTCACCCCAGTTGGGTTCGATGGATGCTTTGCCTATATTCAACATTTTAATTAGGCTTACCCCAAGCCCCTGTTGATCAAGTATCAGGGGGACTCTATATATTGTGTCTACGTTATATGAGTTGAAGACCCTGTCCTTTGGGACGTTTGTGAATAGCGATATTTTAGACCTTATGTCGTCGGGTATTGGCTTATCAGACCTAACCACTATTATGTCGGGCTGTATGCCAACCCTCCTAAGCTCCATAACGCTGTGTTGAAGGGGCTTTGTCTTGAACTCACCCGTAGTCTCGAGGGTTGGTACTAGGGCTACGTGGACGAAGGCTACGTTGCCATTCTCCTCAAGCCTCATCTGCCTGGCAGCCTCCAGGAATGGTAAACTCTCATAGTCGCCCACAGTGCCTCCAATCTCAACAACCGCCGCGTCGAAGCCCCTTATAACATCCCTAATCCTCCTCTTAACCTCATCCGTAACATGGGGTATTAGCTGGACCGTCTGCCCTAGGTAAACGCCCCTCCTCTCATTTTCAATAACCCTCAGGTAGACTTGGCCAGACGTAATGTTGTGGTCCTTCGTTAATTCAACGTCGAGGAACCTCTCATAGTGGCCCAGGTCGAGGTCTGTTTCACCACCATCGGAAGTTACGAATACTTCACCATGCTGGTACGGGTTCATTGTACCTGCATCAACGTTTATGTAGGGGTCTATTTTAATTGCAGTCACTGAAAGGCCCCTAACCTGAAGTATTTTGGCTATAGATGCAGTGACGATGCCCTTACCAACGCTGCTCATGACCCCTCCGGTAATAAAGATGATGGCTGTCATGGTAACGCATACTCCTGGGCCTTATAAAGCTATCTGGCGCAGCTGCGGGATTACTATTTAAGTAGGTTACGAACCTAGGCTTAATGCAGCCGCAGCAGTATTACCCATATGTACAGCCTAGGAGGGGGCGTGGGGTTGCTATTGCCTTAATTGCAATAGGCCTAGTCATAATGATAATAGCCGTAGCCCTAGCATACCTGGAGTACGTCAACTCAACGCCATTGATGAGGTATATGGGTAGTGGAGCCTCGGTTAGCGGGGTTCTTGAATTGATAGGCTACGTTACCTATAAGTCGGTTTTCATAGCCATAATAGCCTGGGTTGGCTCAATGATACTTGCGAGGGGTGTTCAACTCTATGTTAGCTAGGTTGATTGAAGCCATGTTAATACTGCTCCTACTACTTATAGTTGCCTCATCAATATTGTCGCTCATGGCCCTGCTAAAGGGGGTTAGGATAATGGCCTATGGGGTTAATTCAACATACCTAGTTTCAATATGCCTAAACAATACAACACCCATAACTGTAGGCATATATGGGCCAGGGGCGTTTATTGAAGTACCGCCTGGGCTCTATAAATGCCTAAACTACACTTCACCCACATTGCCTAGGAACATTACATTAGGCCTAATGTTCATGAACGTCACCCTCAGTGTTGCCTATGGCTAGGGCCTCGTCTGCGTTAATAGGCATGCTCCTGGACCTGCTACTGATCCTACTCCTCTACGCCGCATTAACATTAATGGGCGTTTCCATTAGGCCCATCGGCATCCTATTAGCTGTAACTGCCGTAGCCGCCTCCGGCGTTAGATCCATTTTGAAAGGCAGCGAGCACTCAATATTTGCCTTAACGGCATCGCTGGTCGAGTTAATGGCCCTAATGGCGCTGTTCACAATGGGCATTAGCTCAGGCTCCATCGGCGGGGTCTCGGGCTCCCTCTCTAATGTTGTTTCAGAAATATTAGCCCTATCGATTTTAATATACATGGCCTTCTCAATGCTCGACTCCGCGATTGGGTCTAGCTGACCAGCTCAGCCACATTAAACACCGAGTGCCTGCCTGGTATGCTGTTTGTGCAGTACACATTGTTAACGGCTTTAGATAACCTTTCCTCAGCATCACCAACCATTATGCAGTGGGCCGCCGCGACAACTATCGACCGGGCCCCCATATCTCTTAGTATTTTAGATGCACCAACTATGGTGCCTCCCGTCGATATTATGTCGTCGACAATGACCACATCCATGCCTGCCACATTGAGCCTCCTTAGGGTGAAGGCAACTTCACCCGTGTACCTATCCCTATGCTTCTCAAGGCATTCATAGGGCGCGTTCAGTAGCTTGCTCAGCCGTTCAGCCCTCCAGGCAGACCCCATGTCGGGGCATATGACTACTGGGTTTGTTAACAGGCCCTTGAGGTAGTCTGCATATAGTTTGAAGGGCTCCAGGTTCCTGAAGCCTGGGTATTGTTCAAGGCTTTGGGGCTTATGTATATCGACGACCATTAGCTCATCGACGCCAAGCCCCTTAAGGGCTGAAAGCACTACATTTATGCTGATGGGCTCCCCATCCAGGAACCTCCTGTCCTGCCTCGCATAGGGCATGTAGGGTATGAAGACCCTTACCCTTGAAGCCCCAGCACCCTTAATGGCGTCCACCGCCAGCATTATCCTGACCAGTGAAGCGTCCTGGTTTGGATAGGCCCTAGACACGTAAAGCACCTCCATGCCGTTTAACGGCCTAGGAACCCTAACATACTGTTCACCGTCTGGGAAAACCTTCTGCTCAAGCTTAACGGCGTCGGCATTAAGCCTCCTCGATATTGAATTAGCCAGATCCTCCGATGACGAGTCGTAAACCACAGCCAGGCCCATTGCCTTAAACACCCCTCCTAGCTTTTAAATTAAAAATCCATTCAACGCCTCAACTGGGCCCCAATACTCCTAATGAAGCCTATTAGAAATAATAGGCCCCTCTTAAAGTCCTCATCCTTCAAGGCATCTTTAAGGATGCCGACGATTGATATGGGGCCTGCCCCTGATGAGGCCTTAATGCCCTCTTCCAGGGCTTCATCAATCCTAATCCTAGATAAGTATTCTAGAATTTTCCCAAGCCCCATCAACCCATATATAGTTCCCGTATTTAGTAGAACCTTAGCTAATTCCCCAATAACCTCAGGCTCCTCTAAGAGGTGTTGGATGGTGTCTAAGATGCCTAACTTCCCCAGTGAGGATAATACTGAGGTTAGCCTGGAGGCCGCCTCTAATGTTGAAGGCTCACTAATCCTTGAGGCTAACCTAGCCAGGTTGCCTAAATTCAGCAGGAGGGAGACATTGTCTGCAGTAACCACCCTGTTGGCTAACTCCCTTAGGAGGGCTTCATCCGAGAGCGCATCGTTTAAGAGGTCCAGTAGCCCCAGTTCATCAGCCCTCTTAACTATATTTACCAACTTGAGGAGCGCATTTAGGCTATCTGGCTTAAGTAGTTCAGCCAGCCTGTCTTCAGGGCTAGCCATGGTGAAGCCCCTGTGCCTCCTTTTATATGCATTAGGCTCTGCGCGGATTTAACCGTTTATCGAATTGTGTTTGTTCAATGAGTTAAATTTATCAAGTCCTTAATGGGGTTATGGTTTATAAACTAGGTCCTATAAGCCTAATATGCCGTATGACGTACCATTCGTACCCACGCCTGAGGTTGTGGTTAGGAGAATGCTGCAGGTGAGCGGTGTTAAGGAGGGTGAAATAGTCTATGACCTTGGCTGCGGCGACGGTAGGATAGTCATAATGGCTGCCAGGGAGTTTGGCGCCAGGGCTATATGCGTCGAAATAAGGAATGACCTATATGAGCAGACTTTAAGGAGGGTTAGGGAACTCCACCTGGAGGATAGGGTTAAGGTGATTCATGGGAACTTCTTCGAAGTACCCATAGAGGACGCTGACGTGGTGACGATGTACCTGTTGACGAGCGTCAACCAGATGCTTAGGCCAAAGCTTGAACGCGAATTAAGGCCAGGCACCAGGGTCGTCAGCCACGACTTCGAGGTGCCTGGGTGGAAACCCGTGCTTGTTGAGGATATTTACGAGGAGTGGAGGAGCCACAAAATATACCTATACAAGATACCTGGGGCCGAAATACCGATACCCTCAGAGAAGTTTAACCTAAGCAGCATTGATGAAAGGTACTTAGACGTCGCCAAACTCATAGATGGGCGTAGGTCCATTGAAGAGATAGCGTCTAAGACTGGTTTAACAATGAGGAGGGTTAGGGAGATTGTTGGCGAGTTGATTAAGGCAGGGCTGGTTAAGGAGGTTAAGACTGTTAAATAGGCCTTAGTAAGATTAGGTATGTTTAAAACATTGTAGGCTTAAATAACGTTTAAATTTAAGGACTAAACCTCAGGTTAAGGATGCCTACCAGGCTGTTAAATAGGCTTAAGCCTACTAGGACCATATCGGGGGTTACGCCAATAGCAGTAATGGTTAAGCCTGATTCCTGCCCATTTAACTGCATATACTGCCCAGGGGGTAAGGCTACAAATACGCCTAAGAGCTATCTACCAGACTCGCCCGTAGTCCTTAGGGCTGCCCCACTGGGCTATGATCCATATAGGCAGGTTGAGGTTAGGCTACGGCACTACAGGTATATGGGTCATCCCGTCTCTAAGGTTGAACTCATAGTAATGGGGGGTACCTTCACGGCGCTCCCTGTGGATTACCAGGAGTGGTTCGTAGGCAATGCGTATAAGGCCATCAACGACTACCCGGTCTTCACAGGCCCAAGCGCAAGCCCAGACCTGGATAGGGAACTGGAGCGCAATGAGGGGGCTGAGGTTAGGGTTGTTGCATTAACCATAGAGACTAGGCCCGACTTCGCCAAGCCTAAGCACATAGACGAATTGCTTAAACTAGGCGCCACCAGGGTTGAGCTTGGTGTACAGTCGGTTTTCGACGATGTGTTAGCCAGGGTTAAGAGGGGGCATGATGTTAAGGCCGTAGTTGAAGCCACGCGCAACCTTAAGGATGCCGCATATAAGGTGTGCTACCACCTAATGCCGGGCCTACCTGGATCTGACCCGGATAGGGATTTAGAGATGGTTAAGGCCGTCTTCGAGGATGATTCGTTTAAACCAGACTGCGTTAAAATATACCCAACGCTAGTTATCCCAGGCACTGAACTATACAACATGTGGCTTAGGGGCGAGTATAGGAGCTACAGTGAGGGCGTTTGGAGGTGGCTCATAGCCAGGATTATGTCGATGGTGCCCAGGTGGGTTAGGGTGATGAGGCTTGGGAGGGACATTCCACTACACTGGGTTGTTGATGGCCCAAGGATGGGCAATATGAGGGAGGTGGCCTTAAGCACCATGAGGAGTATGGGGCTTGGGTGCGTTGAGATAAGGTGCCGCGAGGTTGGGCATAGGTACGTTAAGCTTGGCGAAATACCGAACCCAAGGAGGCTTAGGATCAATAGGATAGACTACGAGGCCTCAGGGGGCCATGAGGTCTTCCTAGAGGTCATCGATGATGAAGATACGTTATACGCATTGTTGAGGCTTAGAATCCCAAGCCCAAGCGCCCACAGGCCTGAGGTAAGGCTCGGCAGGGCGGCATTAATTAGGGAACTCCACGTATATGGGCCTGAACTACCTGTAGGCAGTAGGGCCCAGGACCTTATATGGTGGCAGCATAGGGGGCTTGGAAGGATGCTGATGGCTAAGGCCGAACATATTGCATTAGAGGAGTTCAACGCCAACAGGATGTTTGTAATATCTGGGGTTGGGGTTAGGGAGTATTACAGGAACCTGGGCTACAGGAAATATCCAGGAAGCTTCTACATGTTTAAGGACCTTAAAAGGAGCATACTTGATGAAGAATGGATTAGCCACGACGACTACCTAATCTTAGGGTAATTAGTAGTTGTTCAGCTGGGTGGTGGGTATTTTGAAGGTGCTTTCATGGAATGTCAACGGTTTAAGGAGCATCTCTAGGAAGGGTGTGTTAAGCATCGTTAAGGACTACGACGTGGTGATGCTTCAGGAGATTAGGAGCCAAGACCTCACATTCGACGTCCTTGAAGCAGGCTTCGAGGTTTACGCATTCCCAGCCGCTAGAAAGGGGTATAGCGGCGTCTTAACAATGAGCAGGTTAAAGCCGCTTAAAGTAATCAAGGGGCTTGGGGTTTATGAATTCGATGTAGAAGGCAGGGTACTCACGCTGGAATTCGACAAGGCGTATTTAATCAATGCCTACTTCCCAAGGGCTGGCGATGACCTATCGAGGCTTGGTTTTAAGTTAAGGTTCTGTGAAGCATTCATAGGGTTCGTCAAGGGTTTAATGGCTACTAAGCCTGTGGTGGCCTGCGGCGACTTTAATGTGGCTAGGGATAGGTTAGATTCAAGCTTCTGGGATGAGGAGCATCCAGGGTTGACGAGGGAGGAGAGGGGGTGCTTCAGCAAAATACTTGGCGAGGGCCTAGTGGACTCCTTCAGGCTAATACACCCCAATGCAAGGGTCTACAGCTGGAGGAGCTTTAGGGAGAGGTGGAGGGCTATGAGGATAGATTACTGCCTAGTTTCAGAGGGGGTTAAGGATAGGGTTTCCTCAGCGGAAATATTAACCAATGTGCAGGGCTCAGACCACTACCCAGTAGCCCTGCTAATAGACCTGTAATCACCCCCTTGAGGCTACTACGTAGAAGTTGCTATACCTGCCAACCTTAACCACGCCACTTTCAACAATATTGAAGCCTGCCCCTGAAACCTCATCCTCAAGCTCACCCCTCCTGTAAAGCCTATAATACCTCTCAACCCTCCTGCCTAAACCATGGCTCCACCCTATGAAGCCTTCGCATCCGTTAAGCCTCCTAAGAATCCTCAAGGTATTTTCATCGCAGGCCCAGACCGATGCGACGAATAGCCCATGGGGTTTGAGGACTTTGAAAACCCCCTGGAGGACATTGCCGACTAGCTGTTTAGGTATGTGGTGTAGTGTTGCTAGGGATATTGCCAGGTCTATTGACGAGGCCCTAATGGGCATGTGCGTTGCACTGCAGTTAACCCAGTCAATATCTACGCCAGACCTCTTAATCATCCCCAGGCTTAACTCACACCCCACATAACATGAACCGTCGAGTGAGGCTACAAGGACCCTTAAGTTACCCCCACCTCCAGCGCCTATATCAAGTACGAGCCTTGGGGCCTCCTTTAAAAGCGCCTTAACCCTCTCAACGATGCTTAACGCTAATGCACCACCCCTAGACTCCCCGTAGGCTAGCGATATCTCGTCGTAGGCGTCTTTAACCATCTTAACATACTCCATGCCTAGGCCTAAACTGCTACAATTTCTTAAAGCTTAAAATCACTAGCCTTAAGGCCCTATGGTGGGTGAAGTAAAGGTAACAGACGCTGAGCTTGGGGTTGAAACAGTCGAGGGGCTTGTGGAGTCCTACGGATTAATTGGAGGCTTCATGGCGAGGAACCTTTACGAGGCCGCTAAAATCCTGGTATCGATGCTGAATGACCCTGAGGCAACGGTAATTGTTTCATTTACAGCAAACCTAGTTTCAACAGGCCTGAGGGGCTTATTCAGGGGTATTATTGAAAGGGGGTTCGTAGACGTGGTAGTGACCACGGCGGGGACTGTTGACCACGATGTTGCGAAGTCTATGGGTGGGGTGTATTTCATGGGCTCATTCGACGCCGACGACTCGGAGCTATGGGAGAGGGGCATTCACAGGATTGGGAATGTTTTCGTGAGGAGGGAGCATTATGGGCCCTTAATCGAGAAGGCCGTCCACGAGGCATTGTCTAAAGTTGGTAAAGATAGGGTTAGCGTCAGGGAGCTCCTATGGGTACTTGCAGACATCCTAGACGACTCATCGATAATAAGGGCCTCTAGGAAGGCCTGCGTACCCATATACATACCAGGCTTCGTGGATGGGGCATTCGGCACAGCCATATTGACTTACAATGAGGCTCAAAGGGCTAGGAGCGGCGGTAGGCAGGTCTTCGTAGATGTTGTTGAGGATGAGAGGGAGTTGATGAACATCATCTACAATTCTAAGAAGCTCGGCGCATTGATAATTGGTGGGGGGATAAGCAAACACCACGTGATTTGGTGGAGCCAGTTCAGGGGCGGTTTAGACTACGTAATCTACGTGACGACAGCCACGGAGTGGGATGGTTCGCTGAGTGGTGCAAGGCCTAAGGAGGCCATCAGCTGGGGTAAGGTTAAGGCCAGCGCCCACTCAACATACGTCATAGGGGACGCCACAATAATACTGCCAATACTCTTAAACTACGCAGCATCCAAGGTTGGCTTCAGGAAGCGTAACATGGGGATTTACCCATGGCAGTGCCCCAGTATGTAGCCTACATTGGTGGAGCAGCAGCATCACTAATCACTGCGTTGGCTATTGTTAAATGTAGATGCGTCCTAGCGCCTGATGTGCATAAGCCGGATAGGAGAATGATACCTAAGGTGGGTGGATTAGTGGCCATATCATACCTAATAGTAGCCTTCATACTATCAAGGGCTTGGACCAATAGCTACCTCACAATATTCTACACAACCCCGATTATCACGGGTTTAGTTGGGTTGATCGACGACATATATAACGTGCATGAGTATATTAGGGTTGCTGTGCCTGCAATATACCCTGCCGCATTGATGGCTGCGCTTAGGCTTTACGATGGGCCACTCTACTTCACAATGGTGGGCCACTTCTCAAACCCCATAGTTGTCATAATGCTCGTACTGCTGATATATGCGATTTTCTCAAACGCAATAAACATGATGGACGTTGTCAACGGCGTAGTCCCATACTCAATGGTGTTGGCGTCAATAATACCGCTAGCCTACGCCATAATGTACGGCAACGGCATTGTCCTTCAAATGTCGCTCGCATTAATAATACCCTCAGCCATACTATACGCCTTCAATAGGTACCCAGCCAGGCTATTCAACGGTAATTCTGGGGCATATGCATTGGGGGCCCTCCTAGCAGGCCTAATATTGTTCAGCCATGTGGGGACTCTGCTAATGCTTCTATCAACGCCATACGTCGTTAATGGCCTCCTAATATTGTTAAGCTCAGGGGGCATTAAGTCTAGGTCTAGGTTAAGGCGCTCAACATACATGGATGAAGCCCTCAGGATACATCCAAATAGGGAGCCTGGCTCAACAATAACGCTAATGAAGATTATGGTCTGGGATAGGCCTATGGATGAGCCTGAAGCCATAAGGGGCTTCATGACTTTATTCAACGCAACCACGTCACTAAGCATACTACTATACATAGTGCTTTACCTTCTGAGGTGGATCCCATGATTAGGGGTATTTACTTAATAATATTCTCATGGGTAATGATGCTGATCGGCATTTTAACAATAGGCATCGTGGATAAGTACTATGATAACCCATGGGTAGTTGTAGCCACTGGAGCCGTTGTAGTTGCCCTATGGTCAATTGCAGTATATGAAGTTGCCAAGGTCCTTCTGAGGGAAAGGCATTAAGATTCCATTTAATGAATTAATTCAACATTTTTTAAATTAATTATGAAAGATTTAAAAATACTTTTCAAAGGTGGGTATTCGTGAGTATTCAATACTTTAAGATTGCTGAAAGGGGTAGTAGTGTTAGGAGGGAGATTTTGGCTGGGTTAACGACATTCCTATCAATGGCATATATACTGATAGTTAACCCAACAATATTGACTTCAGGTTTTGAATTGGCGTTAAGCGCTGCGACACATATGCCTATAACTGCTGTTGAGTCGACGTACGCGGGCCTGATCTATAACGTTAAACTAAGCTTCACGGTGGCGACTGCCTTAGCGGCCGCTGTAGCTACATTGATAATGGGGCTGTACGCCAACATGCCCTTTGGCCTGGCTCCAGGTATGGGTGAAAACTCCTTCATAGCATACTCAGTAATACCCCTATTCACAGAGGTTCTAATCAACAGGGGCCATTTAGTGGGCGTTAATGCGGCGGTCTTCGGAATATACCTAGCCCTCGTCTCCGTCTTCTTCAACGGGATACTCTTCCTAATATTTTCAATAGGTAGGCTTAGGGAGGCCATTTTAAATTCCATACCTGAGAAGCTTAGGTTAGGCATAGCCATTGGGATAGGCCTATTCATAGCGTTCATAGGGTTCTCATCGGCGGGGATAGTTACGGCAGGTGTGCCGGGGGCTACTCCGGTTCAGCTTAATACAAGGGCATTTTCACAACTACCACTATACCTAGCCCTAGTGGGGTTTGCGCTGGCGGCTGTACTGTATTCATTGAGGATTACTGGGAGCTTCCTAATTTCAATAGTTGCAATATCCATTGTGGGGGCTGTCTTAGGCTACGTTAGGCCTGAATCCCTCCTCATAACGAGCCTACCCTTCACAACATCTATAGCAAACGATCTTCCCAGGTCATTTTACCTATACTTCACGCTCTTCGGTATAGGCTTCCCAATAGCCTTCTCCCTATTCATAGTTGACTTCTTTGACGGCTTGGGCACAATAACAGGCCTATCCATGAAGGCTGGCTTGGTTAAGAATGGCAGGATAGTAAACATTGATAGGGCTTTGATAAGCGATTCTTTGGCATCCATAATAGCTCCCTTCTTCGGCACCTCAACAACGGTAGTCTATATTGAGAGTTCGACTGGCATAGAGTCGGGTGGTAGGACTGGATTAACGGCACTTATAGTGGCCTCAATGTTCCTGATATCAATACCCTTCGCGCCAATCTTCGCCTCAATACCATCCTTCGCCACGGCGGGGGTCCTAATAATGGTTGGCCTACTATTCCTATCAATGGCCCCTGAACTCAGGGTTAGCGACGATTTAAGCGAGGCCATACCGGCGCTGTTGGCTATAATATCCATACCCTTCACATACAGTATAACTACAGGTATAGGGCTAGCCGTCTTAACATACGTGGTCCTGAAGGTGCTACTGGGGAGGTTTAGGGAGGTTTCCTGGGGTATGTGGATTGTGGCAGCATTATTCGCGGTGTACTTCGCCCTAGTGGCTGCAATGGGTATTTAATCCCCCTCAACCTTAATGCGCCTAAACCTCTCAACATAGTCTTTACCGGGATTCTCAACCTGGTAAAGCTCCCTCCTCCTAGCCTCAAGCAAGTCCTCACTTAGGCCAAGCATAGATGCGTATGTCTGGGCCTCAATACCCCTAGGTATGTAGTCCCTCCAGTTAACTACCCTTAAAAGGTGGTGCGCCACAATTAGCCTGCCTGGCTTGACGCTATTCCAAATCTCCACCAGGTTGGCCTTAGACCTCTCTAAGTCATCCTCATTATAGACCCTGCCCATTAGGTATGCTGGGAATCCGCCAACTATAACTGTCCTAGCCTTAGCCGCCTTAATGAATTCGACAGCCTCCCTGGGTAGTGGGCCCTGGACATCGGGTACGTAGGCCAGTGAGTCGTCGTCATCTACTATTGCTAAACCCACAACATAACCTGTCCTACTGCCCTCCTTACCATGGGGTATTGGTTTAGAGAATACTAGCCTGGTGCCGTTGATCTCAATAACCTTGCCGTCGCAGGGAATCCACTCCCTAACAATACCCTTCACGGCCTTAAATAGGCCAATGCCCCTAATCCTCTGGCTTGGATTAACGCTACTGTAGTCCTTTGCGAAGACAACCTTACCACCATATACTATTTCATAATCCCTAGGGCCAGTCCCCATGTATAATCCCTGGTAAGGTGGGGTGAAGTGGTCCCTATGGTAATGCGATATGAATAGGTAATCCACCTTACCAACAATGTCATATAGCCTCTCCCTAAACCTCCTAAGGGCCTCAAACTCCCTTGGATGTGGAGGTAGGCCGAATCTAAATGGGGCGAGGCTGGCCCCTGGGTCTATGATTATCTTCAGCCCCTTAGCCTCAACATAAATGCTCATTGACCTTACGCCTAAGCTCTCCTCACCAAGGGGCCTAACCAGCATTACCTACTGGCTATTTTTCGGTTTTTAACCTTATAACGCTAACACCTACCCTCCTTACCAATATTTTTAATGCTCCTTGAAACTATCTTCTTGATGGCATTCCTCAAATGATAGTTGACGGTTGATTTAGAGAGGTTCAACTCCATAGCAACCTCATCCAAATCGGCGCCCTTGGGGTAGTTGAAGTAGCCTAATTCATAGGCCACGTTAAGGACCTCCCTCTCAATGGGCGTTAGAAGGTTTATGGGCTCCAAATCCTTTAAATCAACCTTATTAACGTTGACTGAAGCTACATGCGCCCTCTCGTTAAGCATACTTAAGAGGTTTGAAATATGTTTATTGACAGATACCTTGAAGGGCACCATAACCGCGGTGTAGTATTCCATGCCCTGTTTAAAGCATGAATCCTCTATAATGAACATGTTCTCAACGAATATCGACTTCACACTCCTACCATAGTCACCATACATGACTGTGTCTGTGTAATTCCTGCTGGGTATTATGTTTAAGACCTTGACTATTGTGCTTCCATGATTCTTAACCTTCTCTATAAACTCCCTAACATCAAT
>CAYFHR010000021.1:0-4742 GCA_964343155.1 uncultured Thermoproteaceae archaeon
GCGCCGTAAACCCTCATGAAAAGCGTCCTTTGGGGCTTACCGTAGTAGGAGCTCCTAGTCATGAATACCGTTGCCTTAACGCCAAGCAGCGACGCAGCCAGCGATACAGCCATACCCCACTGCCCAGCGCCAGTCTCCGTGACAACCTCCCTGGCGCCATCCTTAAGCGCATAGTATACCTGGGGTATGGCTGTGTTCAACTTATGTGAGCCTGTTGGTAGGGCGCCCTCATACTTGTAATATATCCTGACCCCATTTCCAATAGCCCTCTCTAAGCCGTACGCCCTCCTGAAGGGTGTTGGCCTACCCATCCTGATGTAGAGTTCCCTAACCTCGTCAGGTATGGCCACGTACCTAAGTGGCGTGAATTCCTGGTCAAGCAGCTCTGATGGAAGTATCCTGGTCAATAGCCCTATCCTGGACTCACCCTCATATGGGTCAATTGGCGGCGGTAGTGGTTTAGGTAAGTCCACATTGATATTATACCAGTACTGGGGCACGCTCATCCTAAACCACCCCTAAGCATCCTGATGAACTGCAGGCACCTTGAGTAGTCGTTTAACTTGTCGACTAGGGCGCTCCCAACAACGACGGCGTCTGCGCCAGCCCCTATGACAAGCCTAACCATTTCAGGGCTGTTGATTGCAAAGCCCGCCACCAGGGTAACGCCCTCTGTGAGCCTTCTAACCTCCTTAACGTTACGCTCAATGTAGAGGGGTAGTTTAATGCCCGTGGCCGCGTATAGGCCTAGGTATATGAATAGGGGCTCGTACTTAACCAGCGAGGCTATAATCCTGTGGGGCGTATTGCTCGACACGAAGAAGGTTGGCCTAAGCCCATAATCCCTCATGGAGCCTACATACCTGTCCAACAGCTCTATGTGCTCGAAGAGTAGGTCTGGGTAGAGTATGGATTGGGCACCAACCTCAACGGCTGTTTCAGAAACCTTATCCAGCTCACTTAAATAATCCTCAACATAACCCATGAGTATTGTCGGGACCTGCCCATATTTAGCAACCTTAACCGCATCCAACCCCTTTAACTCAGAGGACCTGTGAGTCATCCTTATTACAGGCCCATCATACTTGGGGTTTAGCGTCGGTATACCTACCTCAATGAAGTCTGAGGCCTCTGTTAAACATTTCAAAGCCCTAACGAACCCCTCTCTACTGGGGTAGGTTGCGGTTATGTATGTGCCTAAGGCCGGCCCCTTTAACTCCATTGGGGCACCATCAACACCCCCTCCGGCTAGGGGGTTGGAGCTTTTAAAGATTACGTACCTCAGGCCAATATTAAATATATTACCTTATAATTATATAGGCTATTGAGGAATTGCTTATTAGGCCTAGTGGTTAGCTGGCCCATGGACTTCCTCAATGAGGCTAGGAGGCTTTCTGAATTGAGGGCGGAGGCCATGGGGATTAGGGATAAGGCCCCCAGTATGGTTAGGGCTATTGAGGGTAGGAATTCTGAGGGCTACCTGGCTTTGATAGCTGAGTATAAGAGGGCTAGCCCCAGCGGCGTCATTAGGCTTGACCTAGACCCCTGGACATACTTCAACGCCGTGGGTAGGTATGCAGCAGGGTTTAGCGTCCTAGTTGAGCCAATATACTTCTTAGGCTCGCCTGAATTCGTCAAAATAGCCCTAGCCTACGGTAAACCCATACTGTATAAGGACTTCGTAACCTCCAGGATACAGGTTGATGAAGCCGGTAGGCTAGGGGCCTCCGCAATACTTATCATAAAGAGGATGCTTGGGGATAAGGCCTGGGAGTTGGCAGACTACGCAAGGAGCATTGGCATTGAACCGCTAATAGAGGTTGATAACGAGGAGGATGCACTAGATGTAGCGAGGGAATATCCTGAGGCAATGCTGGGCGTTAATTCGAGGGATTTAACAAGCCTAGAAGTTTCCCTAGATAGGGCCATATCAATAGTGAGGCTTGTTAAAGGCAGGGTCAGGGTCATTGTAGCAGAGAGTGGGGTTAGGACGGTTGAACAGGCCCAGAGGCTCGCCAGCGAGGGGGCTAATGCAGTATTGGTCGGTACAGCACTTATGAAGAATCCCCAACTGGCTGAGGGCCTCTCTAAGGTAAGGCTGGTTAAATAGGTTACATTCTTTTTAAGGGGGAAGATTTTTAAGGATTAACAAGCCTTTAGAGGCCATGGGGAAGAGGAGGAAGACGCGTAAGTTGATTGTTAGGCCTAAGAGGAGGCTACCCACAATATTCCAATGCCCATACTGCGGATCCACAGCAGTCAACGTCGTTATGGATAAGAAGGCTGGCAAGGTCAGGGTGGTTTGCGGCGTCTGTGGGCTTGAGGCATACTTCGATAAGGTTAACGGATTCCTACCAGTGGACTACTACAACAAGTTCGTAGACCTATTCTACGCAGGGCAGATTAAACCAGCCAAGCAGGTTGAGGGTAAGCAGGTTGAGAGCGTTGGAAAGCCGATAGAGACTGATGAGGGCGTTGAATACGACACACCCCCAGAGGTCACCGACGAGGACCTCATTAATGAGGAATAGCGGGTTAGGCGGCAATGTGGTAGTTGTTAAAAGCCTGTAGCAGGCTAGGGGCCTAATGGGCGTATTTCAGGGACTTCTAGATAAGTTAGCTAAGGTTGGCTCACTACACTTCTCACTACTAGACCCAGATAAGGTTAGTTTAGAGCGCTTCGTCAAACTGGGTAAGGAGGCTGAGGCGGCGGGGTCCGATGCAATACTTGTCGGTGGGAGTTATGGGGTTAGTGAAGGCATGTTGGATGAATACATCGAGGCCCTTAAGGCTGAGGTTAAGCTGCCTGTAATACTGTTCCCCGGCAGTGTGGCTGGGATTAGTGGTAAGGCTGATGCGCTACTATTCCTATCGGTCCTCAACTCAACAGACCCATACTACATTATTGGGGCCCAGGTGCAGGCGGCGGTTATTTTAGCTAAGAGGTTTAGGAACCTGGAAACCATACCGATGGCATACATCATCGTTGGTGAAGGGGGCGCTGCTGGGTATGCTAGCTACGCTAAGCCCATACCATACGCCATGGAGGACGTCGCGGTCGCCTACGCCCTAGCCGCATACTACCTGGGGTTTAGGGCAATATACATTGAGGCTGGCTCAGGGGTTAGGGAGCCGGCTCCCCCAAGCATGGTTGCTAAGGTTAAGAGGGCTATTGGGGATAGGCTACTCATAGTTGGGGGTGGTATTAAGACCCCTGAGGCGGCATATTCAATAGCCTTAGCCGGGGCCGACGTCGTGGTAACGGGGACTGTCCTTGAGGAGTCGCCATCGGTTGTGCTTAGGGATATTGTCGAAGCCGTACATAGGGGTGGGCAGAGGAAGCTTTTGAATAAGGGTTTGAATAATGGCTAGCCGTCAGGACCAGGCCTTTTCAAGCTCCTCAGATGTGACGACTGGGAAGAACCTCCTCATGTTGGCTAAACTCCTCTCATGAGCCTCCCTATCATGTGACGACACGGCGTCTGAGACTATGACTGGCAGGAAGCCTAAGGCGTATGCATGCCTTGCAGTGGTCTCAACACCAATATCTGTGGCTATACCGGTTAACACAACGACACTCCTACCGCTGTTCCTGAGCAGTAGTTCAACATTTGTGCCTACGAATAGGGACCAGGTATTCTTATTAACGACAATATCGCCCTCCTGGGGCTGGACAATAAGCTCCATGTCCTCAGGCCTAAACCCGCCCCTCCATGGGGCAAACCTGGCGTTGAAAGGCTCGAAGCCCGGCGGGTATGGCGTTATCTTGGTGAATATTATAGGCACCTTAACCCTCCTCGCAGCGGAAATAACCCTATTCAAGGCCCTCGCAAACTCATCCTTATTAAATATTGAATTGTAGAGCGCCCTATGGACATCCCAGACTACGAGGATTGACTGCTGGGGCTTGGCAATATCCCTAATATTCCATTGGGGTTGAGCCATGGTTATTGGCTTTAAATAGGCTTTTAAACATTTACCCCTACCTTACAGCTCCTTTAAGCTCCTTAACAATCCTCACGGGGTCGTCTGTGGTTAACTCATCAACGCCATACTCTACGAGCCTCCTAGCCAATTCAACATCGTTGACTGTCCATACCCCTATCTTTAAGCCTGCCTTGTGGACTATTTCAATGTCGCTCCTCGTCAGGAGCCTGTACTCAGCCTGAAGCCACTGGGCGTTTAGCCTCCTTGCAGCGTCTATGAACCACCTAGGCTTACCTATGAATATTAGGCCGACCTCAATATCTTTGTCAATAGCCCTAACCCTTTCAAGGGCGTCGAAGTCGAATGAAACCACCTTAGCCTTAACCTTAAACTCCCTAATCAACCCCACAACCTTCTCCTCAATGCCTGGGTAAAAGTCGCTGCCATGTTTAAGCTCAACAATGTAGCTGACCCTATTGCCAAACTCCCTGAAGACCTCCTCAAGGGTGGGTATCCTAACCCCCCTCCACCTTTCACCAAACTTAACCCCTGCATCAAGCCTTTTTAATTCACCCAACGTGTAATCATGAACATATCCTGAACCGGTGGTTGTCCTGTCTAAGGTATCGTCATGTATCACCACAACCTCCCCATCCCTACTTAAATGGACGTCAAGCTCTATTGCATCGACGCCTGCCTCAACAGCCATTTTAAATGATGGGATTGTGTTTTCCGGCGCACAACACCTGGCACCCCTATGGCCAATTACCGCAACCATATTTTACAACACTAAATCCCGCTTAAATGCATAGCCT
>CAYFHR010000021.1:4842-13453 GCA_964343155.1 uncultured Thermoproteaceae archaeon
TTAGCATTATACTTCACGCTATCGGCCCACTATGGATTACCCATGGTTAGTAGGCCAAGGCTAATACTGTGGATTGTGCCCTGGGGCACCTACAATTATACGGTGCCTTCATGGGCAATACCCGGTGTTGTACTGGCTTACCAGTGTAATGACCCGTCGGCATCTATGCCCTGGATAAACTGGGCCATGTATATTATCCAGCAGTATGTTAATGAGGATAGGCCCGTCTTCATAAACATCTTCTGTGAAATATACTCACCGACATATAGGTGGAGGGGTACTTTAAACTATATTGAGGTTCCTCAATTTGTCATACAGGGCTTGAAGAGGATTAACCCGACGGGCAGGGGCTTCTACATAGGCTTTAGCGAAGAGGCTGCATGCGTTGCTAATGCCACGTGTAGGGAGTCCATGGTTAAGATATATATGGAGTTAAGGAGCGAGTTCCCTGAGGCTGGATTCTTCTACTATGCTAGCGATGGTGAAGACGTAGATAATGTCCTGGCGCTGGCCAGGGAGGCTAACTTAACGCTCGTAGGCTACGATATCTGGGACTATAAGTATGTTAACGGGGTTGTTACAGTACCCAGCTATCTTGTAGACGACCTTAAGGCAATTAAGGACAGCGGCTTTAGGCTTCTCGTCGGTGAGGTCGGCTTCAGGTACTGCGACGAATACGCATATATCGAGCCCGCCAACTGGAATCGCCAATTCACATGGAATTGCACGGCCCCTGCAGTATACATGGAGCAGGTATTGGGCCAGTTGACCCAGCTCAACCCAGCCTTCATAGGAATCTGGGCTTGGAACGACGACACCTTCGGGGTTTTATTTAACCCATACCTAGTCAGCGCCCTTGAAAACTACACTAAGGCCGGCTAACCCTTAGACGCCAGTAAACCTATGACTAGCCCTATTATGAAGGCGAGCGACGAGTAGGGTATTGCGGCTATTAGCTGTTGGGCCTTGGAATAGGCCTCGCTTAAAGTATAGCCTAGGCTATGGAACATGCTAATCACTGCCGATGGGGATACGTAGCCTAGGGCCACTGCAAGTATAACTATAGCCAATATTATGGCTGCGACTACCAGGAGCTTCCTTATCAATACCCCCACCAGGAGGCCTAGTATAAATAGGCCTAGGATACTTACTATCTGTGTAAGTGTAAGCCCTACAATCTGCATTAGGCCTATTCAACACACTTCCTTTTAAGCATTACCCTCGAAAATTGGCCTAATCAACTCAACCTCAACCTCATCACCCTCATCGAACCCCTCCCTATTTTCAGGGACGACCAATATTCCATTACCCTTAACCAGCGTTGTTAAGACGCCGCTGCCTGTTAGGGCTAGGGGCTCTACATATATTAGGCCGTCGCCGCCCCTATAGACCCTAACCCTGACGAAGGACCTCGTATTTATCGGTGTTGCAACCCTCCTCGTTAAAATGCCCCTAACCCTGGGCCTAGGCTCATCAACCGCGCCCATCATGTGCAGCAGTATTGGCTTAACAAGGACCTCAAACCCCGTCAGTGAGGCCACTGGGAAGCCGCTCAGCATAAATATTGGTTTACCACCCTTAACGGCGACGCTATTCGGCTTACCAGGCCTTATGGCTAGGCCGTGGTTGAGGTATTCAGGGTTAAGGCTCTTAACAGCCCTGATAGTGTAGTCAACCAGGCCCACTGAGGCGCCGCCTGTAGTTATGACTAGGTCGTGGTCCTTCAATGCGCCTTCAACAGCCCTCCTTATCGCATCCTCATCATCGGGGAGCTTCATGTACGTTACGCTGCACCCCATAGACCTAAGCATTGCCGATAGGACAAACCTGGTGCTGTTAACCACCTTACCTGGGGGAGGCTCCCCCCTAACCTCCTCAACCTCCACTAGCTCACTACCGGTTACTATGAGGGCTGCCTTGGGGTTAAACACCTTAACCCTGGTTAAGCCTATTGAGGCCAACACCCCGAGGTCCCATGGCTTAAGCAGGGTCCCCGACCTGTAGACCAATTCCCCTTTTGAAACATCCTCACCAACCTTTGATACGTTTTCAAGCGGGGCGACGGGCCTATAGACCTCAACCAGGTCGCCCCTCCTAGCCGTATACTCATACATGACTACTGCATCTGAGCCAGGTGGTAGTGGTGCCCCTGTGGCTATTTCAACAGCCTCCCCTGGATTAACCGTGAACTTTGACGGATCCTCACCAACGGGTAGGAAGCCCTTAACCCTTAGTATTATCGGGTTTGTTGGAGAGGCACCGAACGTATCGGTACTCCTGACTGCGTATCCATCAACGGCCGACCTGTTGAATGGGGGTACGTTAACGTTTGAGTAAATGTCCTCGGCCAGGTATTTGCCTAAGGCGTCTTCAAGGGGGACCTCGATAACGCTGGGCCTGTGCGTAACATGGGCCTTAACCTCCCTCAAAACCTCATCAACCCTCTTAACCTCCCTAAAACCAACCCTAGCCTCACCCACGCTTAAGGGTGGGTAATCCCCCTTAAGTACCTTTAATGCTAAACAAACTGCTTAAAACTAGGCATAGGGGTTAGGGGCAATGATACTGGCTAGGGGGGAGATACTTAGGTTGATTAAGGATGGTTCACTTAGGATTGAGCCCTTCACAGAGGATGTTGTTAGGGAGAATGGATTAGACCTGAGGGTTGGCAACGAATACGCAATATACGCCTTCGAGAACCAGGTCATAGACCCCTGCGAACTTGAAAGCGCCAGGCACCTATTCAGCATTGTTGAGGCTAAGGATGGCAGGATTGTGGTGCCTCCGAGGAGCTTCGCCCTACTGACCACTATGGAGTATGTTAAATTCCCAACAGACGTCATAGGCTTCTGCAACCTACGCTCAACACTAGCCAGGTATGGCTTAGGCATACCGCCAACGATAATCGACGCGGGCTTTGAGGGCAATGTGACTATTGAGGTGATTAACAATAGTGGAAACTACATAGTCCTCAGGCCAGGCATGAGGTTCCTCCACGTCGTCCTGGCAAGGACTGTTGGTGAGGCTAAGTATCAGGGTAAGTACCTTGGGCAGAGGGGTGTGACGCCCCCTAAGGGCCTTAAGGGTGAGTGCTGATTCAGGCACGCCCTCGCTCATCAAGTTCAGTAAACCCCGGAAGCCCTCATCAACAGGCGTAATTTGGGCCTAGCCTTAAAAGGATTCATCCTAGCCCAGGTCATCACCCATCAGGCCTTGCAAGCTAAATCACCGCTAAAATTGGTTTAACGAAGCCTTTTAACCGCTGCCTGGAGGCTGCGCGGCTGGCAGCGTCTTGTAGAATATCTTCTCGTTGAGCCAATTTATGTTGTTTGCAACGTAGTCAACCTTCTTCCTCATGTCGTAGTCCTTAAACTCCATAGACAATAAGTCCATGTAAATCCCCTCCATAACCTCCTTAGCCCTCAACGCATAGTTCAAGTTGCCTTTAATCATCTCCTCAGTGGCCTTCCTCGACAATTCGCCTACGAAGTCCATTAGGCCGTTGAGGTATGAAACCTCGTCAACGCCAACCTCATCCACGCTAGGTATCCTCCCATCCTTATTATACACATACATTATGTATGCCTCTGCATACTCCTGGAAGCTTACAAGCGCCCTATCGTAGTAGAGTGGGTATTTTTTGACGAGGTCCATCAGCTTAGAGACCTCAGCTGAAATCTCCCTCATATACCTCTCGGCGCTGCCCCAATCATCCCTAATTACAGAGTATATTACCGACTTCGAAAGCCTATTAACCCTAATACCCGTGTTTATTATGAGGTCCCTAGCCTCCTCAAGCTCCCTAAGCCTATCCTTAATTGCATCAGCCTTAGGTATCATGACGCCGGCCCTCCTCCTGAGGATAAAAAATTAACTACCTGGGCGCACCCGTTTAATAGTGGCTGACGTTAAGGTGGTCGTCTTCGACACCAGCGCATTAATATTATCGGCACTTGAGGGTATTGACGCAGTCGAGAGCGTTAAGGGGCTTTTAAACTCACTAATAATACCTACAGTTACCGTGAGCGTCATTAGGGAGCTTTGGAGGATTGCTAAGCAGGGCGGTTTAAGGGGTAGGGCGGCTTTAAGCGCCCTGAGGCAGATCTACGGCAGATACTCCATAGCTATGCTTGACGGTGAGGCTGATGAAGATACCCTAAGGCTGGCCCTGAGGGAGGGTGGCCTATTGGTTACGTGCGATATGGAGCTTAAGAGGAGGGCTGAGTCAATGGGTGTGCCTGTGGTTTACTTCAGGGAGTCTTCAAGGAGGTTTGAGGCTGATGAACAGTAAGCGTTTTTAAGCTGAAGGAATTTAGCTGAAGGAATGCTTGCAGTATCCATATTTGCAAAGAGGATTGAGTCCCTGGACAACATAAGGAACATATTAAGTGGGGAGATTTCAAAATACGCCGCCAGGGGCGTCCCAATCGAGGTTAATACCGTTGAGTCGGGCCCATACATACAGTTGGCTGGCCAAATACCGATGGAGGATGGTAAGGTTAAGGTTATTGAGGCACTATACCTAAGCTCATCTGGAGACGAAGCCGAGGAACATCCCCCAATAATGATTCAGCAGGAGGCCGGTAAGGTCAGGATAATTGGGCAAATATACCCAGTGCACATATATGAAGGCGTCTTGGTAGTGAGGGAGTATGAGGTTGATGCAGGGCATATGGCGGCCACAGGGGGTTCGCTTAAAGTAGTGTTGATAGGCAAGGATTACGTTAAGCTTAAGGATGCTATAGAGTCTGCTAAGCAGGGGCAGCAGGCTAAGAAGGCGCAGGCGCAGCAGTACTACATATGACTACTGGGCAGGCACCTTAACAGACTTAACCAGCTTAACGTAGCTCACCTCAGTGTATGGATATTGGCCATTTTCATCCTTCTCATACTTCTTAACCATATCCCAAATGGTTAATAGGGCCGTTGAGGCGGCTAGGAGGGCCTCCATGGCCGACCCAGTCCTTGAAATATTCTTAACAACAACCCTCACGGAAACCCCACCATCAAGTACGTCGAAGCCCACTGAAACGTGGGTCACGTAGTTTTGGTGGACTAGGGGCAGTAGCTCATGAGACCTCTTAGCAACCATTATTGCGGCGACCTGGGCTGCTGAAAGTGGATCCCCCTTCTCAACTAGCCCACCCCTAATGAGCTTAATTGTACCCTCCCTAAGCCTAATGAAGCCCACCGCCTCGGCTAAACCCTTGTAGAGGGGTTCTTCAGATGCGTCAAATAGCGTGACTAGGGGTGGCGCCTTAGATTGCTTAACATCACTTACCTGGGAATCCACCACCTTACTCCCCTTAACCTTTGAAACGACCCTGATGGATTCAATACCTTTAATATCGCCTATGCCCACAGCCTCCTCAATAGTGCCCCCTGGAGAAACCTCACAATTGCCGCCTGGCCCACATGTACAGTGCCTGGCCTTAACGACGTTCCACGCCGTTATTAGGCCTATCGTAAGCCCAAAGAGTGCATCCATCTCAACGCCAGTCTGCGCAATGGTCCTGGCCGTGACCCTGAGTTTAATGTAATCTTCGCCGTAGGATACCTCGGCTGAAGAGTATGTTATAGGTATCGGATGTAGCAGCGGTAGGTATTCCCAAGCCCTCTTAACAGCCATTATGGATGCCACAGATACTGCAGCCTCAACATTACCCAAACCTACGAAACCCTCCCTAGCAACCACCCTTGCCAAACCTGGGTCAAGCCTAAGCAGGCCCTCGGCCGTAGCCTCACGGTAAACCTCCTCCTTGGCGGAAACATCAACCATCCTAACGCCCATCAGCAACTGGGCCAATCAGCATTTTAATACCTTAGCGCAGGCTGAAACTTTAACAGAACTGGAGGCAACCGGATTAAACCAAACCCTTATAGACCCCCTGAAGGCCAGTATATAGGTGTCCTCTGAGGAGGAGAGGGATGAGGTTGAGGTAGAGGAGGAGCTTGAAGAGGAGCGTGAAGAATCCCTAGAGGAATATGTTGAACGCACCAGCATTAGGGCTGAAGCCCCCCTAAATACGCCCCCATCAATACTACTCGACGTAACGTACGACGGTAATGAGGGTAAGGCATTGGTTAAGCTCTACGACTTCATGAACGACAGGGTCTACTTCTGGTACGACAACACGGGCCATAAGCCATACCTGATAACAGACATACCGCCTGATAAATTGGCTATAGAGTATGATAAGGTTTTCAGGGTTAGGGGCTTCGACCACATGGATGTTGTGGTTAAGTTCAACCCATTGGACATGAAGAAGCATGCGTATACGATAGTTTACGCAAAGGATCCGTTAAGCATAGGTGGCGGTAAGGAGTCTATTAGGGATCTTTTACCCAGGTCCTGGGAGGCTAGGATAAAGTACCACCTATCCTACATATATGACCAAGGCCTAATACCAGGCATGTTCTATAGGGTTCTCAACGGGAAGTTAGTCAGGGTTGACGTGGATGTTCCCGAGGATGTTAAGAAGATGGGTGAGGGCCTCTATTCAGGCAGCCAGGACTACCTGGAGGCGTTCAACGAGTGGCTACCCCTCTTCCAAGCCCCAATACCCCCATTGAAGAGGGTTGCCGTCGATATAGAGGTTTACACGCCCCAGGAGAATAAGGTCCCAAACGCCAAGGAGGCCCCCTACGAAATCATTGCAATAGGGCTTGCTGGGAGTGATGGCTTAAGGAGAGTCCTCCTACTCAGGAGGAGGGGGCTTGAAGCCAACCCTGAGGACTTCGACATGCTTCTAAGCGACGACGTCGAATTAATGTTCTTCGACAATGAGAGGGATTTGCTCAGGGAATTCTTCAAAACAATAATGGCTTACCCAATAATAGTCACCTTCAACGGCGACAACTTCGACCTATCATACATATACCACAGGGCCATTAAGCTGGGCTTCAGGAAGGAGGACATACCCATAGTATTCACCAGGGATGGTGAGGCTAAATACGTGTTAGGCGTACACATAGACCTATACAAGTTCTTCACAATAAGGGCTGTTGAGGTTTACGCATTCGGAGGCAAATACTCAGGGGGTGAGAAGACGCTGGACGCAATAGCGTCAGCCCTCCTAGGGGTTTCGAAGGTTGAGAGGGAGAAGCCGATAGGCGAGATGAACTACGTCGAATTGGCCAACTACAACTTCAGGGATACGCTATTGACGCTATACCTCACAACATTCAATAATGAACTCGTAATGAGGCTTATAATACTGCTCGCGAGGATTTCCAAAACCCCCCTAAGCGACGTTACCAGGTACCAGGTCTCGGCGTGGATAAGGAACATGCTCTACTTCGAACATAGGAGGAGGGGTTGGCTCATACCGAATAAGGAGGATATATTGGCGGCTAAGGGTGGGGTTGCGACTAAGGCCATTATAAAGGGGAAGAAGTATGCAGGGGCCATAGTTATAGAGCCCATAGCCGGAATATACCCGAACGTCTACGTCCTAGACTTCGCAAGCCTATACCCATCAATAATAAAGAGGTGGAACCTATCTTACGAAACAGTCAGATGCCCAACACAGGACGGCGAGGGGGTTAGTAAGCCTGTGGCCGACCTACCCCATTGGGTTTGTAGCAATACTAGGGGCCTCATGTCCCTTATAGTCGGCCTCCTGAGGGACATGAGGGTTTACGTATATAAGAAGTTGGCCAAGAGCGAGAAGGACCCCCTCCTCAGGGATTACTACAATGTTGTCCAGTCAGCGCTCAAAGTCTTCATAAACGCATCATATGGAGTATTCGGCGCCGAAACATTCCCACTCTACTGCCCACCTTTAGCCGAATTGGTCACCGCCCTGGGTAGGATGGCTATATCTAAGACTATTGCGAAGGCCCTTGAACTCGGCCTATCCCCAATATACGGCGACACGGACAGCCTATTCATATACAGCCCAGACCAGGGTAAGCTCCAGGAGCTCATAGACTGGGTTGAGGAGGAGCTTGGAATAGACATAGAGCTCGACAAGGTTTACAAGATACTCGCCCTAAGTGGGAGGAAGAAGAATTACGCGGGGATACTTCAAGACGGCTCAGTGGATATGAAGGGGCTTGTGGGTAAGAAGAGGAATACCCCCGATATAGCTAAGGAGGCTGTTAAAGACGTGGTTGCACTCTTCAGCACAATAAACAACATATACGACGTCCACAAGGTTGTTGAGGACATTAGGAGTAGGGTTAGGGAATACTACACAATGATTAAGGGCAGGTTAGTCCCCCTGGATAAGTTGGCCATAAAAATGGCCCTAAACAAGCCCCTAACAGAATACACCAAGAATACGCCACAGCACGTTAAGGCGGCTATGCAGCTGGCTAAATACGGCATCAACCTGGGGCCTGGGGACATAATATTCTTCATCAAGACTAATACTAAGGAGGGGGTTAAGCCCATTCAACTGGCCAGGATAGATGAGGTTGATGTGGATAAGTATGTCGACTACCTGAAGACTTCACTTGAGCAGATACTCGACGCCCTTGGAACATCGTTCGAGGAGGTTGTGGGGCTTAAGAATGGGTCAATTAGCGAGTGGGCTTATTGAAATGTTTTAAGGCTGCTCAGCCCTTTCAGCCTCCTGCCCACCCACCTCTTGGCGGCTTGGGGGGC
>CAYFHR010000022.1:0-12860 GCA_964343155.1 uncultured Thermoproteaceae archaeon
AACATTAACCTGAGGTTCATTGAGCGTAGCCCCAGGCGTTTATCCTTAGCTTCAGTACGTACCTTAAGGTCAATATGCTTCCGATCATAACCATCACTAGGAATAATGCGCTGGATACGGCCATTTGAATATCACCACTTAAAATATGCCCACTGGCGCACCCATTAGCCATACGTGCACCGAATAGGACCAGGTATGCTCCGAAGAATGAGCCGAGGAACCTCTTCCAAGCTGATTCACCAAACCTATGAGCCCAAACCCTTGGTATCTGCTGCCTAAATCCCATGAACCTCCTCGAGATGAATAATGATGATATTAAGCCGCCTAGGAATGTGCTTAAGTCGGTTATCGGCTCCCAGCCTATTTCACTAAAGGGCTTATCTACAGGCACACCATTGACGATGTGCATTCCGCCGAATAACTGGAAGTATGGATTGGATGCAGCCCAGTATGGGTTAACTAAGTATGATAACTGAGCCCCAATCCATGAGTACGTTGTCGATTCGCCAAATATTTGGTGCAGTATTATCACCGCGACGGCCTCAATAGTGAAGGCTGCGCCGAGAATCATTATGAACCTGGCATTCCTAACGCTACTTTCGTTAATTAGCTCAACGAGGAACCTATTCTGCTTAGGATACTTAGCTAGGTCATCATTCATCATGTCGGTGAACCTAACTACGGTCTCCTTACCAACACCAGCGAGATGGAAGCCGCAGGCCTGCTTAATGGGCTGCTTGGGGTATCTTGGCAGGAATAAGAATACGAGAAATAGCAGTATGCCAAACACTATTGAGCCGGCGAACATCCCAACTTTATCACTGAACGGTATGCCAAATAGATTAGGCCAGGTTACTGGGCCAAAGTTTAAGGCATCCCATAATGGACCCCTAGCCCATCCAAATATCATCGACCAGGTAAAGGCGCCAAGTAGGCCGCCGGCCACTGCATATAATGCATCCCTCCTACCCTGACCAAGGGCTATCCATATGGTGCCTGGGAAGTAGCCTGCTAAGCCAACACCCACACCAAATATTAGTCCTCCAAGGACCACGCCACCTATAAAGAGGCTCTTAATGCCGAAGTTGGGGTGGGTAAATAGGTTTAGGCCATATAGTAGTATTGCACCAAGGCCTATTGCAAACCCGAAGCATGCAACCAGGAACCTGTCTTGAAGTGCCATAACCCTAAACAAAGTGTCAGGATCTGAGAAGTTCCAGAGCTCAAGTGGGATAGCTAATGGTAATGCGGCGAAGATGCCAAGCCATAGGGGTGCCTTTGTTTCATGTAAGACGACCTGCATGTATATGCCTCCAAACAGCATTATTAAGGCTAAGGCCAGTAAGGCCCAGCTTGCTATTGTGACTATTCTTCTATCCTTTTCATATTCTGACTGAAGCTCCACCCGGCTCACCAAAAGAGTAGCAGCAGTGTTCTAGAAAATACTTAACTAGTCTAATATTTGACTATAATGTTATTAAATAACTTAATTGCCTTAAAATTGACTATACTGGAATTAATAAGGGCTGAAAGCCGCATTTATGCCGCTAAATTATGTAATTATGGCATATTTTATATGTTTATAAAGGTTTGCGCCTGCGGCATTATACTATAAATTTAATATAGTGAAGGATGGTGAGTTGGCTCCTCTTTGCCCACCTTAATATCGTAAATATCGTACTTAGCTAAGGGGCTTAACATGCGGCTAGTATTAGCTTGCCATCAATCCACGTTACTACATGGCTCTTCTTGCCAAAGACCTTGACTAGTATTGAAATTCTCCTTCACATGGGTTGTGGGTAAGGCCTCACAGGTTTTGAACAATGCCCCTGTGCCAGCTCAGAACCATGGGTTCTTAATCATCAATCATTTGGTTCAGGTCACATCACCAGCTAAGCTTAATTTTTCAGCAGATATAAGCGCTGCCCAATGGGCCTAATCATAGTGTATACGGGTGATGGTAAGGGTAAGACCACGGCAGCCCTGGGCCTCGTCCTGAGGGCCTATGGGCATGGCTTAAGGTCCATAGTTGCCCATTTAATGAAAACGCTAGTCTACAGGGGTGAGACTGTTGGGGAGTATTATGCGTTAACCAGGTTGAGCGACTTAGTCGAGGTGTATTTCATGGACGGCTACATACATAGGACTCCGCTTGACGTTTTGAATAGGGCTGTTGAGAGGGCTAGGGAGGTTAAGCCATTCCTACTGGTCCTTGATGAGGCTAATAATGCCGTCAACAATGGTTTAATAAAATTGGACGAATTGCTGAACGCCATTAAGAACATACCCAGCGAAACTAACGTGGTTATTACAGGTAGGGGTGCTCCAAGGGAGCTTGTGGAGGTTGCGGATTTAGTCACGGAATTCAGGAACATTAAGCACTACTACGATAAGGGTATTGTAGGGGTTATGGGGCTTGAATGGTAGGTCTTGCAGTAAAGGTTAAAAATCCAAGAGGGTTTTGAGGATAGGGCCCGTAGCTCAGCATGGTAGAGCGTCCGGCTCATAACCGGAAGGTCCCGGGTTCGAATCCCGGCGGGCCCACCAATCCTAAACCCGCCTAAATATTGGTGGTATTGACAATGCCTGTGCCTTAGCCTTCCTCAAGGTTCCAGTAACCTTAACCGTCACGGCGCCGTCTATGAACACCATGGAGGCCCTTACCCACTTTAAGCACTCCTCATTAACCCTAACGACAAGCCTCCTACCATGTATGAACACTGGCTCAACCACGCAGCCAACCCATGCCAGGCCTGCGAGCTCCCTAGCCTTAACAACAATGTCTGCGTAGAGCCTCCCTAAGTCAACCTCCTCAATTGCCTCTATAACAATGTACCTGGCCATTTCAACCCCTCTTAACTACATTAACCCCCATGCTCATTAACTTAGCCTTAGCAAGCTCCCTCTCATCCCTCTTAAGGGCCTTCCAGTGGATAATGGCGATGTCTGGCCTTACGCTATTTCTATTAACCGCCATTTCAATAACCCTCTCATCAACCTTAACGTACTTCGGCACGACGTGGCCTAGGTCGTATTCGCCCTGAAGTACATGCCTAGCCAAGGTCACGTAGTGGAGGTCCCCTATCGACACTGCTACAGGCCTACCACCACCCATGAATCTGCCTGGGTTGGATAAGAGTTCATATATTATGCCTGCCACGAATTCCTGGGCCTTAACATCACCCCACTCGGCCTCTGTTGAACCTATCTCGACGAAGATGGCTGCGCCGTCGATGGCTGGTCCGTGGTGCGTCGCCTCAATATTAGCCTCATAGCCCTGGAGCTCACCTATCCTACTACTTATAAGCCTATACAGGTTGCTTAAGACCCTAGGTTCACTAATGGCCACGAAGCTAGGCTTACCGCCTAGTGGGGTTTCACTACCCCAGTTGCCTGGCGTATGGAGCGTTATCATGGGCCTAGGCCTCTCCATGGAATGCCTGCTTAGGAATATTAGCAGGTCTAGGTTAAGGTCCTTAGCCCATTTGGAGGCTTCATCAGCATACACTATGTCGTTCCTCGAAACCAGCACTGGGGCTAGGTCGGACTCGTAGTAATCCTCCCTAACCTCCCTGAACTTAATGTAGCCCTTAAGGTGTTCTAAAATGCCCATTGAAGCCTTATCTAGCCTGGAGGCAACGAGGCCTATCTTCACGGCACATGCTTAGCTAAGCCAGTTTAATAAAACTGACATTGTTTAAAAATTAGCTTACATCAACTTACTTTTGTTGGGAGCATTTGCCTAACTGCTTGAGTAAAGCCAGCGCAATGCCTAAGCCCCTTTGGACATCTGGATCCCCTAGGGCCCTCCAAAGCCCCATGAGGCCCTTTACAGGTTGCGCATTCGTTATGGTTTCTGGGCTAATATTCTTACCCACGCAGCTTCCAAGCGTCCTTAACGTATCTTTAATCTTCAAGACATCTGACGTATCCAGGTTTTTAACAGCCCCTAAGCCTCCATCAACCAGTATTGAAAGTAGCCTGAATAGTGTGGGTTCCTGGAATAGGTACTCTAAAAGTTCGTCAAACCTATTGACTATAAGCATTAGCGAGTCTATGATGCCGCTCCTCTTAAGTTCAATTAACTGCTCTAAAAGGCCCTTCAACTCCTCAGAATGTTCAACAAGCATGGATAATAACTCTGCCGTTGCCTCATCTGGGCTTTTCTGGGTTTGGGCTTGCTGGGCCTGTGCCATATCAACCACCTACATTGTTGTCTTTAGCCAGGTCTTGTAGAATAGGTCCTTTATAATTTTACCTATTGGTGAAGTTAGGACGCTGTAGCAGTTGCCAACCCAATTAGCCTTATTATTCTTCAAATCTAGCTTAACGTCGCAATTGAACACCATGCCCAATTCGCCGTAATCCATGGCGCACGTCATCGACGTTATTTGAGCTGGGTCAACAGGCTCCCCTAGAAGTTCCCCTGCAATGACATTTGCGCTGGCAAGTGCCGTGAAGTGGACTGGTACGCCCGCGGTGGGTAGGCCGACGGACGGCATTGAGTGTTCGCCGGGCAGGTAAACATCATCATACTTTATACTCCTACCCGTATAGACGTTTATGCCGGTCCACCTTCCATTTGGGTATTCCTGGACGAGCTGTGTCCCCTCGAAGGGCTTCGGTAGCCTTGATGGCGGAACCACTATGAGTAGGTCGTAGGGCACCTTCTCGCTCGTCAATACGACAACCTTACCCTTCTCATCAACCTCAACAGGCCTTGCACCACCAATGTACCTAATCCCCCTCTCTGCATAATACTCCTCAGTAATCTTAACAGCCTCAGGGCCCAGCGGCTCTATTGGCCTTGAGAATGGATGAATCAGCGTTATCTCAACCTTATCCCTAATCCCCCTCTTCCTGAAGATTGCGTCAAGCTGCCCAGCTATCTCAAATGGGTAGACGCCGCACCTGTATATTGGCTCGGGCGTAAAGACAACAACCCTGCCCCCTGTGAATTTGGATAAGGCCTCCTTAAGCTTAAGGGCCCCGTCAATCGTATAGTTGTGTAGCCCAGCCGCCAGGTTGTATGTCTTGAAGTCGAATTCCGTTCCTAAACTGGCTATGAGGTAGTCGTATTGGAACTTGCCCTGCGTCGTTTCAACAACCCTGTTATCTGGGTCAATCTTCGTTACCGAGGCTTTAACAACCTTAACACCCCTCCTGGTAAGCATGCTTAACGGTAGTTGGGCCTGCTGTGGATCTAGGTCGCCTAGGGCTATGTTGACGAGCAGTGGTGGTAGCAGGTAGTAGTCTGTATCGCTTACCAGGGTTATTTCAACGTCAACACGCCCCTTGAGCCTCTCAGAAAGCCTCTTAGCAGCTACGACACCGCCAACACCGCCGCCGAGTATCAGTATCCTCTTACCCATGGCTAAGCCGTACATGTCATGTTTTTAAGTTTTGATATTAGGCTTGCGAAAGTTGCTAAACCTTAACCCTACCACCCAGCTGTTTAAAGGCCTCTGAGGCAATCCTCCTATCCCACTCCTCATAACCCCAGTAGCCTATTAGCCTATAAACCTCCTCCCTGGTCATCATCCTGTCCAGTAGGCTCCTCTGAGTCCCCTCCCTCTTAAGGACGTTTAAAGCCTCCCTGACGGCACCCATGGCGTATCTGAAGGTCGTCACAGGGAATATCACTACCTTATAGCCCATTTCCTCAAACTCCCTGGCCGTTATGTAGGGTGTCTTTCCGAACTCCGTCATGTTGGCTAGTAAAGGTGCCTTAACCCTCCTCGCGAACTCCACGAACTCCTCCCTGCTTTGGAGCGCCTCAGGGAATATTACATCTGCCCCAGCCTCAACGTAAATATTGGCCCTCTCTATGGCTGACTCAAGCCCCTCAACATCCCTCGCATCTGTCCTGGCTATTATGAGGAAGTTTTCATCCCTCCTGGCCTCAACGGCGGCTTTAATCTTCTTAACCATCTCATCAACTGGGACAACCCTTTTACCGGATAGGTGGCCGCACTTCTTAGGCATTTCCTGGTCCTCAATATGCATTGCAGCCACGCCAACATCCTCAAGCTCCCTAACAGTCCTAGCAACGTTTAGCGCCTCCCCAAAGCCCGTATCCACATCTACTATTAGGGGTATGTCTATGGCCTGCGTAAAAAACTTAAGATAATATGCCAATTCGCTGAGGGTGAAGACGCCCAGGTCTGGGAGTGCCAGCATGTTTGAGAAGGCTGCCCCACTGAAGTACACTGCCTCAAAACCCATTTCCTGGGCTAAGATGGCTGTAATAGGCATGAAGACCCCTGGAGCAACCACTATACCAGGCTTAGAGAGCCTCTCCCTAAACCAGGCCCTAATATCCCGTGGATCCCTCCTAGCCCTCAGCAGTATTGGATCCATAGGAAGGCCCCATAGGGCCCATTATAAATTTTAATAATCTTAAATATTATAAAGTTAAGTAAATTTATAGTAAGCTACTTCTCTGTTGGTTGCGCCGGGGCCTGCCGCCTCCTACCCTTAAGCTTCTTCTGCTCCTCCTCACTAGTCATGAATAGTGTTGTGTTTTGCCTGCCACCCATAGTACGCCGGCTTAACGATGCTAAATAAACCTTACCTAACGTTGAATCGTCAGTAGCCTGGAAGGCATCATTCAATCATTCCTCACGCGCCTCATCACAGGGGATAGGCAATAAGCCCCTTATATGTTTAGGCCTTGGCGGGGAAAGGGTTTTAGCAGTACCCCTAGGTTTAGGTTAATGTGCGTTGAAGGCGCCTTAAATCTGATACTTAGGATGATTGATAGGTGGGGTTTTAAACCAATAGTGAGGAGGGGTAGGTTCATTGAGGAGCATGATGTTGAGGTATTGAACATTGATGAACATGTAATGGGCATAACATTGTTCACAGGCAGGAAGCCGTACTACCCATGTTGGGTCGAGTTATTTAACATAAACCCCTACCTAAGGCTTGATGGGAATGTGGTGAAGACTGCCGGTTCAAGGTTTGAGGAGGATGTTTTAACAACGGCATCGCAGATATTAAATGGGGGTGAGATAATTTACGTAGAGTACCTGTACGATGATGAGACTAAAACGCAGTTGATGAGGGGGTATCCGCCTGCGGTAACCAGGCTAGGCTACATCCTCCTAAACCACGGATTCACATGGTTCAAGGACTGGTACTACCCAGAGGGAGGCCTTGAAGGAGGCCCCAAACTTGAAGGGGTTAAACCAATTAATGCAGAGGAGGAATCTAGGCAATTATCAAGAATAATTCAGGAAGCCGGCGACTTCCTAAAAAGGACCAGGTGCATTGATGAATACTGCGAAAAGGCCCTTGAAAGGGCAGAAAGAATAATAAATATGCATAAAGATAATACTCAATGACAAACTATATATAATCAATGTGAAGCTATATTAGCTGCAGTTTATGTGAAATGAATAGTAGAAAGATTTATAAAACCTAGAGGCGGCTGGCATTTTGAGGTGAGTAAAATGAACATACCAAGAATTAATCTCACATTAGGCTTAACTAAAGGAGGAAGAAGGATGGTAAACAGCAACATATTTGATGGAGAGGACTATATAGACTATACTGATAGGGTAAAATACACCGATGGTAAAGTGGTTGTAATATATGGTGGTTTAACCTTCGCGGTCTTCACATACGATAGGTCGTTGGGGAGCTTTAAGGTTCAGTAGTGATTTAGCCAAGATAAAAAGTATTTTAACTCCATTAAAAATATTATTTTCCATTACTCAAAATTTCCAATGCACTAGCTTTAAAAGTCTTTGCCTAGAGGCGCCTTTTATGAAAATGCTCTTCCTAGTCCTAGATGGGGCTGCTGATAGGCCTGATGATAAGGGTAATACCCCGCTTTCACTGGCTAGGAAGCCTAACCTGGATTCCATAGCTGTTAAGGGTGCTTTAGGGTATCATTACCCTTTAGGTAGGGGTAGGGCCCCTGAAAGCGACGCTGCCGTACTATCAATCCTCGGCTATGATCCAGACAAATACTACACTGGTAGGGGTCCTCTTGAGGCCCTTGGCGTAGGCTACATGATTAGGGAGGGTCAGGAGGTTGCGTTTAGGGCTAACTTCGCCACGGTGGATCCAGGCACATTGACCATTATAGATAGGAGGGTTGGTAGGAGCCTACAGTCCTGGGAGGCCCATGAACTGGCTAAGGCATTGGATGGCATGGAGCTTGGTGGAGGCTTAGGCTATGCTAGGGTTATTGCTACGATAGGCCATAGGGCTGTCGTCATAATAGGCGTTAAGTCTGGTAGGCTCAGCGGCAATGTGTCTAATAACGACCCTGCATACGTCAGGGTTGGTAAAGTCTCGGTGGCTGTAGCCAATCCAGGCAGGAGGCTTGAGGATGTTAAGCCGCTTGATAAAAGCCCTGAGGCGGAACTTACAGCCAGGTTGGCCAACGAATTCGTCATGAAGGCCATAGACATCCTCAAGGACCACCCGGTCAATAAGGCTAGGGTATCTAAAGGCCTCCTACCGGCCAACGTCATTTTAATTAGGGATGCGGGAGATTCATTACCTAGGGTTAGGCCGATAAACGAAATCTACGGCTTAAGGTTTGGGGCAGTTGCTGAAATGCCCGTCGAGAGGGGTATTGCAAGGGCCCTAGGGATGGATGTTGAGGAGGTTAAGCTCTATGAGGGTGATAAGTCAACTATACTTAACGAGAGGTTTGAAGCCACGTTAAGGCTTTTAAACAGGGTTGATGTAGCCTACGTCCACTTAAAGGGCCCAGATGAGCCAGGGCATGATGGGGACTTGAAGGGTAAGGTTAAGGCTATAGAGGACATAGACCAATACTACGTCTCGAGGGTTGTTAAAGAGCTCCCCAGCGAGGCAATACTAGTTACGAGTGATCACGCAACGCCATGGTCAATGAAGGCCCATAGCGATGACCCAGTCCCCGTACTTGTAAGGGGTGGTGGTGTTAGGGCTGATGGCTTAACGTTCAGCGAGGTTAATGCGGCTAAGGGTAGTTTAGGCGCCTTCGAATACGGCTGGCTAATGTTGGGTAGGGTGCTTAGCCTTATTGGCCTGGCCAAATCCTAAAATATCCCTCACAGTCAGGTTACCCTTCCTAAGGGCCCTTGCCAAATCCCTTAGTATCAGGGTTCTGAAGATTTCTAAGTAGGCCTCGGCCGGTTCAACGGAGTGGAGCTCTATGGAGTATTTAAATGCGAGCCCCTTAACATTCGCAGTACATAGCCTCCTCAATGGGCATCCATCGCAGTAACTCCCCTTAACAGGCCCCCTAACTATGACTAACCCATGTTGAGGATCTACGAATGCCCCACTGTCTAGGCTAAGTTCGAGGGTCAGCCCATTGTTGGATTCCTTAACCTCATAGACTATATATACTGTTGATGCGAATGCGTAAGCCCCATCACTAGCCTTGCTTAACCAGCCTGACTTAACAAGGGTCCTCAGATGCCTAGCCAACTGCCCCCTGGGAACCTTTGTTACGGCTTCAAGTTGGGTGAACCTACCGTAGCCCTTAGCCACCGCGGCTAGGATGGATTTATTAATGCTATTCAGCGCCTTATCGAAATTCTCCCTACTCATCAATGTGTATGAGCCCTCAAGGATGTGTGCCTCAAGCTTTCCAGGCAGTATGATTAGGTCCTTGCGCTCAATCACGCTAGGTTAACTGGACATGAGTATTAAATCCTTCCCGGCTGCCCATGGGAATAGTTAAAATTTAACAGCACCTCACCTAGCAATGCCTCTGGACCTAAGGGGTGTTGAGGGCCTGGCATTTGAGCTTATGGCCTCTGCCGTAAGGCGCTATGCGCCTATTGATACCTGGGTCCTTGTTGACTATGGTGAAGAGGTGAAGCTACCATACAGCGTTAGTGCTGATCCAGGCCAGGTATTTAGGCTTAGGGCCAGTGTAAATGTGCCCCAGGGCAAATACAGGTGGTTCATTAAATTGATGCTTAGTGGGAATGCCTTAGTTAAGATAGATGGTGAATCCTGGGGATACGACGAGGCCCACACATACTTCCCAATAACCCCCGGGGAACACGCCGTCTACATTGAGGCTACTCCAAGACTAATGTTCGGCCAGCATGGGTGGGGCTTCAGGTTCGACTACTCGTATTTAATAGAGGTTGATTGGGGTGGCCTGGCCCTGGGGCTTAAAATCCTTCAACTAGTCGACCTAGCCGAACACCTACCTGCAGATAATCCCCTTAGGAGGGATTTGGAGGAGCTTCTGGAAGGGTCCATAAGGGGTGTTAGGGTTAGCCCAACGTTAACACAGGCCACATTGGCGCTAATGCTTATCTACGACCAGCCTGCCCCATTATTCTTCAATAGGGGTGATTTAAGGAGGCCCCCTGGAAGCTACGTATTCAACGCGGTAGTATACGGCTTAGGCGCTGTCAGGGGGTTGATTAGCGATGTTGAGGAGAATATTGGTGAGGAGGAGTATTCAAACCTAGTCAAGTTGATTGAAGGTAGGGTGAATGAAGGTTTAGCTAGGTTGGCTGAAAAATATGGAAAGGAGGGCGTATTATTGGCGGTTGGCCACAGCCACATTGACGCAGCCTGGCTGTGGCCTAAGTCTGAAACCGTGAGGAAGGTTTTGAGGACGTTCTCGACAATAGTTAGGTTAATGGACGAGTACGACTTCACATATATACAAAGCTCTGCTCAGTACTACAGGTGGCTTGAGGAGCTTGATAAGGGGCTTCTAGGTAAAGTCAGTGAGCTTGTGAAGAGGGGTAGGTGGATTATAGCCGGCGGCATGTGGGTTGAAAGCGACACAAATATTGTTGATGGGGAATCCTTAGCTAGGCAATTCCTACATGGCCAAAGGTACTTCCTCAAAACCTTCGGTAAAATAGCCAGGATAGGCTGGCTACCCGACTCATTCGGCTTTTCAGGGAACCTACCCCAGATAATGAGGAAGAGTGGTATTGAGGTGTTTTCATCGTGGAGGATTGTGACGCACGAATTGATGGAATTCCCATACCACGCATTTACCTGGGTTGGCATAGACGGCACAGAAATACCCACGCAGGTAATCCTTGTGAACTACAACAATACCCACACCCCATTCAACGCCTATCAGGCCTGGAGCATGTATAGGGGTAAGGGTGACTTACCCACGTTAATATACCCATTCGGCTACGGTGATGGTGGTGGGGGCCCGACTAGGGAGATGTTGGAGTATAGGGATTTAATCAATAGGATTCCAGGCATACCCACTGTAAGGAACATGAGTGAGGACGAGTTCATCTCCATCCTGAAGAATGCTGAAGGTAAATTACCTAAGTGGGTTGGTGAAATACATGTCGAGAACTTCAGGGGTACATACACAACCAACCTCCCCATAAAGGAACTTGTGGCCAATGCCGAGGCCTCACTTACCGAGGCTGAACTCTGGGCAACCTTAGCGCATATTGCTGGGGTAAGGAGGTTCGGTAAGGTTGAGTTAGATGCCTTGTGGAAGACGCTGCTATTTAACCAATTCCACGACATAGTGCCTGGGTCAGCGATAAGGGAGGTTTACGAGGAGGCGTACAGGGAGCTTGAAGAGGTTATATCTAAGTCAAACTCAATAATAATGGATTCCATAGGCTCACTGGCTAGGCACTATGCGCCGCCAGGTACCTTAGCCGTATTTAACCCTGCACCGTGGAGCAGGGTTGAGGTGATTAAAATCCACGGCGGCTTAACAATCAATGCCGAATGCCAGGAGGACCACGATGGTAAATACGTATTAGTTGAAGCGCCCCCAATGGGCTTCAACACATATAAGATTGGTGAAGAGTGTATTAAGCCTAGTGAGGGGGTGTCGGTAAGTAGGGTTGGGGGAGGGTTAGTTTTGGAGAATAGCCTTGTGAGGGTTGGTGTAAACAATGAGGGTGATATTGACTCAATAGTCTTGAAGAGCGATGGGGTGAACATGCTTAGGGAACCCGCCAAAATACTAGCCCATATTGAAGAGCCTGTTAGGTCAGATGCCTGGAGGTTTTCATTAAATTCACTGGCCGATGGGGTTGAGCTCAGTCTTAAATCAGGGCCAACGGTGGTTGTTGAGGGGCCCTTAATATCGTGTATAGAGGTTGTTAAGGGGTTTGGCAGATCAACGATAAGCCAGAGGATTTGTTTAAGGAAAAATTCGCCGCTGGTGGAGATTGAGAATACGTTCAATTGGGTTGACAGGGGCGTACTGGTTAAGTATTGGTTGAGCACTATCATAAGTAGCGACGTGGCCTACTACGACATACCCTTCGGCGTCGTTAAAAGAACTACCAAGCCTGAGGAGCAGGCCAAGTTAGGGTATGTTGAAGTCCCCGCATTAAGGTGGGTTGACTTATCGGATGGTTTAAGGGGGATTGCGGTAATAGCCCCCTCTAGGCATGGGTACAGCGCCTCAAATGGTAGGATAGGCTTAAGCCTACTTAGGACTCCTTACCATCCAAACCCATGGAGCGACCAGGGATCCTTCAAAACATCAATATACATATATCCGCATAGGGGTGGTTATGAGGACGCCCAGGTACCTAAAGTTGCCTACGAGGTCATGCACAGGTTGAGGTACGTCGCAGTAGGTAATGAGGCTATGGGTAAATTCCCCAGGCTAAGCTTCCTCGAAATAAAACCTGGCAGGGCGATGCTATCTGCCTTTAAACCATCCGAGGACTCGGATAGTGAAGTTGTTCTAAGGCTATACAATCCATATTATAAGGATGTTGAAGTGGAGCTTGCAGGCATGCTAAACCTATCAAACGCCAGTGAGGTAGATTTAATAGAATTGAATAGCTATGGGTTCATTGGGCCATTAAAGGCATTAACATTAAGGCCGTTTGAAATAAAGACCATTAAGGCCCATGTAGAAATACCCAAGGTTTAAC
>CAYFHR010000023.1:0-12355 GCA_964343155.1 uncultured Thermoproteaceae archaeon
GGCTTAGCCCTCTTTATGGAGCTCCTGACGATGCTTGAGAAGGTTGCCTCAGCTATGTCTACGGCTAGGGCAACTATGAGCTGGTATTCGTGCATTATGCCTGCAAGCTCTTCGCTGCAGGGGGTTTTGACCAGTGTGAACATTTTATTCAACATATCCTCCCTGCCCATTATGACCTTTAACGCATGGTCCCTTGAACTCTCCTGGTATGAGCTTATAGCCCTCAGCGAATACATCCAAATATCCTTAGTCCTCTCCTTAAGCACATTGTAGCATGCCGGCTCAAGCTTACCCATGGCCTTGAGCGTCCTAGCAGTCCTATCTAGGGAGTCGGCTATGTGTTCAATATTCTTAACTATGATTGTATCGTCTATAGACTCCTTGGGGTCCCTGAATGAGAGCTTCTTAATAGTCCTTAACGCTAGGAAGTAAAGCTTATCTATCTGGTCATCCATCGTTAAAAGCTCCTCGAGGGATGATGAGTCATTTGTCTCAAGGTACATTATCAATTTATCAAACATTGCAGTGAGTATAGTCGACATGCTGTTTATAATTGTTTTAAGGTCTATGCTCGTCTCCGAGGTGGCCACCTTAACCGTAACCCCACCCTCACCCTCAAGTATTAGTGATCCAGGGAGTTTATGCTCTATTGCCTGGTAGGCCCTCCTAATACTATCCTTATTACCGTTAACCGTTATGTCGTCGAAGCCCTCTATATAGCTAGCTATAATCATCCTCATTGCCTCATCGGCGCCATCCTCAATACTTAAATTCACGGAGGCACTACCCCCATGTTCAGCAACAACAGGCCTTATCACCAGCATATCTTCAATAGCCTTAACCTCAACTAGGTCACCTAAACCTATGTTGAGGGATTCGAGCCACTGTTTAGGTAGGGTTATCCCAATGCTCTTTTCACCAATTCTAATAACCCTACGGTACATTGACATAATCCTCCTAAATAAGGTGCCTGGAGGTTAATAAGGATTACACCCAATACATATGTTGAAAGTCGAGTACTCTTACGTATACTTCAAATAACCCTAACCCCCATGTATTGCTAATATTTAACCCCAGTAATACTGATATTGTGTTAGGTTTAAAAACTGGCCATGGTGGATTTAATGTGCCGCCCATAACGCTTGAGAGGCTCCTTAAAATAGACTACGACTACGTGGTCCGCAGGATTACAGACTTCATACGCACATATGTTAAAGATGGGGGTGCTAAGGGTGCTGTAGTTGGTTTAAGTGGCGGTGTTGACTCAAGCGTAACCGCCACACTTTTAGTTAAGGCACTTGGGAGTAGCAATGTTGTAGGCCTCATAATGCCTTATAAAACAACGCCGCCTGAGGATGTTTCAGATGCCTGGTCGTTGGCGAGGATGCTGGGTATTAGGGCTATTCAAGTCGATATATCGGCATTGAGGGATGCATTCAGTAAGGCTATACCATTCTTCGACGAGGGGGCTAGGGTGGCTAATGGAAATGTGTTAGCCAGGTTAAGGATGATTATACTTTACTACTTCGCAAACCTCAACAACTACATGGTTGCCGGTACTGGTGATAAGAGCGAAATATTGATAGGCTACTTCACGAAGTATGGCGATGGGGGCGTTGACTTCCTACCCATAGGGGACCTCTACAAAACCCAGGTTAGGGCCCTTGCAAAGTACCTGGGGCTCCCAGACAACATAGCCTACAAGCCCTCCAGCCCAAGGCTATGGGAGGGGCAGACTGCCGAGGGTGAGTTGGGGCTTAGGTACGAGGATATTGACGTCATACTTCACGCCCTCGTGGACCTCAGGATGAATGTTGACGAGGCTGCAGAAGCCACGGGTAAACCTATAGAGGTCGTTAAGCTGGTATGGGATAGGGTTAGGTCAAGTGAACATAAGCGTAAAACCCCACCCATACCTAGGATGTCGTTAAGGACTGTTGGCCTAGATTGGCGCATGCCTTTGAACTACGGCGGAGTCCCCTAAGGAATAACCCTAATGCCCATTGCCATCAGGTAGGCTATGCTTGACGGTATGTAGAGTATCAGCAGATAAGCCACGGTAATTGATTCAAACGATATCCCAGATTCAAGTGCCGTCCAGGTTGAGAGGCTCGTTATGGACAATAGGGGTGCCAGGTAGTTCACAAGCATTAGAAATACTGCGTAGCCACCATATATGCTCGGCATGGCCATGTAGAACATTGAGGCTATGCTTAAGGATAGGGCTATTGGTATTACTGAAAGCATTGTATAGTTAAGCCACCTGGTGAAGACTACATAGGGCCTAAGCCTCGTGTGCACTAGGTATGATGCAAGGAAGTATATTGCTAAGGATAGTGGAGTTTCGTACCAGGGGGTCAGGGGGTTTATGTACGAGAATATGCCCATCAACCTAACCCCCGCCATATATGAAAGTGCTATCGATATGGCAAGTACGATTACTGATGTTGGAAGCGCCACATCTGTTGGCAACAGATACATGTATACCCATAGGGGCCTCAGTGTAAATATATCGATAACCCTAGATAGGCCACTGTGCAATGCCTGAATATCCTTGTAAATAGGCATCAATTCCTCAAGGACCTTAGTCCCCTTATCAGTTATGAAGTATACATCACCCCTCCTATTAACCAACCCCATAGCCCTCATCTGCTCAAGGTCGTAGACGAGCAGTGACAGGGGTATGTGGCGTAGCTGGTTAGCCAGCTGGTTAATAGTCCTGGGGCCTGTTGAAATACTCTCAAGGATTAGGATTCTCCTAGGCCTGGCAATTAGGCTTAAACTCTCGCTAAAAATCCATCACTATCCATTACCCCCATGTGTTTTAAGCTTAACTAAAAACTAAAAATTTAATAGCATCCACCACCCTAATCCTGAGTATTAATGGGGAGTTTAGACAAGGTTAAGGCAATGGTTATGGCGTATATTGTTAAGAGGCGTAGGGTTAAGCTTAGTGAACTTAAGGAATGGGCTATTAGCAATGATGTCGGTTTAGCAGTATTATATATTGTAATTAGCCAAATTATCAAAGAGAGAAAAGACATTATACAAGGTAAATCTGAACCATTGATAGATTGGCATGTTGAACTACTCGGCAGCGTCACGGGTCTTGAGGCTCCAGGAGAATTATCACTAGTCGAGCCTAGGAGGAAGGCTACCCAGAGGGGTTCGGAGAGGAGGGTTAGGGGGCAGAGGACATTAATGGAGGTGTTGGGTGAGTTGAAGGGTGAGGAAGAGCCTAAGCAGGTTCAGAGTGTTGAAAAGCCTAAGGAGGCTACAGCCGAGGTCCAGGAGGCCCAAAGCCCTAAGACTATTGTTACTGAGAATGTTGTAGAAAAGCCTGTGGAAAATCCCCCAAGTACACAGGAGGCTAGGCCTATTGAGAAGCCAGGCGAGGCCCCTGAAGCTAAGGTAGGCCAGGTGGAGGAGGGTGGTTTAAGCCTACAGGCGCTTGCAGGCATAGTGGCTAGGGAGCTTTCAATAAGTGTTGACGATGCTACAAGGTTAATTGTGCAAATGGGGCAGTATTTAAACAGGTACTGGAGCGTAGGCCTAATTAGGCTGATTGAGGATTTGTCATCAAAGGGGATAAATCCTGGCTTAATCAACAGGGCACTTAAGGTGCTTGAAAACCTAGGCTACGTAACCGTAGTCAACCCACCAGGCGTCGTAAATAAGCCCCCCAATGTTAAATTCCCTGTACCTGAAACTAAAATAGGTGACCTCGTTAAGGGTTAATTAAAGAAGCACCTCTATTGAAACCTCGCTGCCATCCTTAAGGTTTAGCACATCCCTGAGCTTAACAGGCGCTATAACCTCGACAACCTCAGGTCCATGGGACGTCCTCTCTATTAGGAGTAGGCCGCAGTCTACTGTGCCTATCCTGCATTTAAATGCCTTAACCCCACCATACGTCCTTTGGCCATTTGTGAAGCCTTCAATCTTTATTCCAGGAATCCGCTCGAGATATAGCCGATACTTTACGTAGTTTTCATAAAGCCTAACGTTCAGCGTGCCTGGGTATGGGTTGAAGTGGAGTTTTTCAATGAACTGCCTCCTATAGCCCTCAAGGCTAACGTAGTAGGCGCCTTCACCCAATCCAGATACTACAACTCCCCTAAGTATTATCGAAATGTTCTTACCCATTAAACCCTCCATCATATCCATCAACCCCCTTAAAAGCGCCGAACCCCTGGGGCTTAAAATAAGGCTAACCTCACCCCTATGCGTTAGCCTAGATACGTAGCCCTCATCCTCAAGCCTCTTCAATATCTTGGAAACATTCTGGGGGGTGGTGCCCATTTGCCTGGCGAGCTCCGTTAAACTAACCTTAACAGGCTCCCTGTCATTAACGCCGTTTTGAAGTAGCATAAGTATATATGGTAGCCTTTTAAGCTCCCTATAGCTTAACCCCATGTTTAGGTTAGGGCTCTGGAGTATTTTTACTTTCAGCCAGCATTAAGGCACCTTACCAATGGATTAAACCTATAAGCCTCAGGGACGGTGGATTCGCATGATTAGGCTCCTGCTCCTAGACGTAGACGGCACATTAACAGTTAACAGAGATACATTAGCCCTCGATCCAATTGCGCTAGAGGCCATCCAGAGGGCTAGGGGTAGGATCAGCATGGGTTTAGTCACAGGTAATGCATTAATAGTTGCTGAGGCATTGGCCAGGTATATTGGCCTTGGCCCAGATGCACCATTGGTTGCCGAGAATGGGTGCATCGTGGAGTTCAATGGGGTTGTACACAGGTTAAGCAATATCGATGTTAAAGGCGTTGTGCTCAAGCTCGTCAATGAGCTTAAACTAAAGACGACCTACCAATTCCCCTGCAGAATGCTTGACTTCACACTTGAGATAACTGGTGATGAAGCCGACTTAATGGGTAAGGTTAAGGAATATTTGGCTTCAATGGGCTTAGCAGGCTCAGTGGACGTTGAGTCGAGCGGATATGCAATACACATACACCCTAAGGGGTGCGGCAAGCTTAACGGCGTCGTTGAACTATGCAGATTAATGTCCATAGACTGCAGTGAAGTGGCATATATAGGTGATAGTGATACTGACGCAGATGTATTAGGCATGGTTGGCCTCGGCATAGCTGTCGGCAATGCAACTAGTAAGGCGAAATCATCAGCTAAAGTCGTAGTTAAAGAGCCCAGTGGTAGGGGTGCCGCAGAGGCAATAGACATGATTCTGAAGATGGCTAATACTACTCCTCGGTGAAGCCACTACTCTTCAACGACTCGATGACGTCGGCTATGAGCCTATCCGTAATGTCGTCCGTTATGTATGGCATAACCAATGTTACATCATTGGCATTCAAATTATCCTCAACCCAGCTTCCTGAGCTAATTATCTCATAGACGGGTATTGTTGCTTCAGCCTCATTACCACTCCTAGTTAGGTTGAATGGCTTAAGCTTATCGTAAAGTTCAGGAGGTCTTAAGGGTAGTTTAAGCCTAATGACCCTATCATCCCTGAGCACCATGAAGTCGCCTAATGACGGATCCCACTTACCTAAAAGCTCCTGGGCAACCCTCTTAACCACAGACTCTAACTCACCCTCAATAACCGTTTTACCAACAACATTATAGTTCCTCAGGTTAACCACAACCGCACTTGCTTTAACCCCCCTTGGCATTATCTGGTTAGTTATTCAGCCGTATTAATATTTATCCGCACAGGCTGTGTTGCGTGCCCTGGATTCGTTTATAAATACGGTATAGGTGACGTTACGTGGCTAACCCTCCAGGGGAGGGGGGTGGGCGTGGGGGCTGTAGCATAAGGGTTTCAGGGCTCAGGGTGAGTTATGGTAGTGTTAAGGCTGTTGATGGGGTAAGCTTCACTGCAGATGAGGGTGATGTTACATGCCTAGTGGGCCCTAATGGAGCCGGTAAAAGTACTGTTCTTAAAGTCCTTGTAGGCATTGTGAAGCCTGATGATGGCGCTGTCGACGTATGTGGACTCAGCGTGAATGGCGCCAAGAGGATTATCGGATATGTACCTGAACAGCCAACCTTATTTGATTCACTAACTCCACGTGAGGTTATACAGCTTGCAAAGCTGATATATAATGCAAATGATGATGAGTGGATTAGCGAGCTTTTAAAGATGTTTAACCTGGGGCAGTTCTTAGACGTGCCTATAGGGAGGTTGTCGATGGGGGTTAAGCAGAGGGTTCATATAGTGCTTGCGCTACTCCATAAGCCAAGGATCCTGGTCATGGATGAGCCATTCAACTGGCTCGACATAGCATCATCAGTGGTGTTGGAGGATCTTTTAGCCAGGTTTAAAGATGGGAGGATTATCATAATGTCATCGCACATAGTCGACCTCCTTATGAGGCTGTGCGATAAGATGATCTTCATGAAGGGAGGCAGGATTGTCAACATTAGGTATAGGGGCGACTTCCCAAGCATAGATACTTTAAAGGACTTCGTAGTAAAGATATCTTAACGCCACTGGCAGGTACTGCATAAGCCATAGGGATATTAATTTAGTTAAGCTTTAAGTGCGCCATTTAAGGGTATTGGTAGGGATAAATCGTGTTAACCGTAGATAGGGGGGTGTTTAGGATTGTTAACGCCGTATATAGGGAGCTTGTATACCAAAGCTTTACAGGGGCTAGGAGTAGTGGCTTTGCGCAGTATATTGACTATAGGAGGGTTCTGGCCTTTAATAATGTTCAGAAGGCGTTCTTCTCAATATTCATAGCATTTATGTATGCGGTCATATTTCTCGTAGCTAAATATTCCTCACCAACACTACTAACACCCGTTCAGGCAGCTGTAGTATCTTCATCAACAGTGCTCCTTTCCATCGACTACACATTAACCCTACTAGTCATTGGTGTTGTTCAGGTAAGCTTATCGATTAGGGATGGTTATGTTCAGCAATTCCTTCTACAGCTACTGCCTAGGCATGATGCTGAACTTGTGTTGATTTCAGCATACTTAAGGCTTATAGATGTTCCATTACTCATTAATGTAGCCTCATCAATGATAGTTTCATCAATGCTCGGCCCAAGGTACCTTTACATAGATGCTGCAGCACTAGCCTACGGGGTTTCACTATCACTGATCTTGATAAACATGTTAGGTAGGGTTAAGGGTTTTGGGGTAACTATAGGTGTTGTTGCAGTAGTCCTAATATTCATAGTAGGCAGCCTATCACCCCTAATACTGTTTGAATACGGCTTAAGCATATTACATGAGGCAAATATACTATCGCTCATACCCATAATGAACCTGGTAATTGAGGCCTCTAGGCCATCAGCATTAGGCCTGGCATCAACGTTAATCTACCTGGTTTTCTTCACGCTACTAGCCCTAGTGTTAACTAGGTCTGGGGGCATGCTTAGCACGTTTAATGAGGTTATAAACTATGGATGGCCCTTTAAACTACCCAATAGGCTAAGCCTACTATCCATCGAAACCAGTATAATGGGGCTGCTTAGGGCTGTTAGGGCGCTTCTCCTTTCAATGATACCGATAAGCTATGGTTTAATATCAGCCATCTTGACTGCGCTGAGCCATGCCAGCCCATTGATGCTGAACTACGGGTTCATAAGCCTTTACCTGGATTTCAAATACATATTAATCCTAATACTGTGCGCATCATCCCTAATGGCGGTCTATTCAACATATCTACTCGACTTCCAGGGAATATTATTCCTGAAGTCTATGCCCGTCAGCTGGTTCTCCTTCTACCCAGGTAAATTAGCCCTATCCCTAATGGTGTTTACATTAAGCATAGCGCCCCTACTTCCAGGTAGGTTCAACACTCTGGCTTTAGTATTGGCTTTTGGTGCAGTGGTTGATGGTTCACTTATGCTTCACTCATTCTACTGGCTCATGGTGTCTAGGATTATTAAAGGCGTCTTTACACCCTTGATTGCGCTACTACTAGTTTCAACAGCCCTAATTCTGGCAACGCTACCGTATTTAACGTACCTAACCTTAATGATCCTTGGCCTAAGGAGTACGGTAACGCCCTTAATAGCTTTCATATTGGTTACTGCCGTAGCATTATTCGCTAATCATCGTATCTCAATCATGAGTAAAACGTAAAATACCCTATACTGGGGGAAGTATCGTGAGGCTACTTGAATATAAGGGTAAGGAGCTGTTAGCCAAGTATGGCGTTAAGGCACCTAGGGGCATAGTGGTCTCCAGCCCACCTCAGATTAAGGGGGCTGACTTGAAGTACCCAGTCTTCGTTAAGGCTCAGGTGCCCTTCGCAGGTAGGGCTAAGATGGGCCTCGTCAAAAGGGCCAATAACCCAGATGAGGCTGTTGAAATAGCGTCAAGCTACATTGGTAAGGTTATACAGGATTTCGAGGTTAAGAAGGTCCTTGTCGAGGAGGGCGTTGACGTTGTTAAGGAGTATTACGTCTCCTTCACAATAGATAGGTCCAACAGGACATATCTGCTATTGGCGTCGCCTGAGGGGGGTGTTGATATTGAGGAGATTGCCAGGACTAGCCCAGAGAAGATTTTCAGGGGTACAATACACCCATTCGAGGGTTTGAGGGACTATGTTTTAAACGCGGCAACCAGGTTCATGGGCTTTACAGGCGATTTGGCTTCAAAATTCGTGAACGTGCTTAGGGCCATGTATAGGGTTTTCACGGAATACGATGCGGAGCTCGTTGAGATAAACCCACTTGCATTAACCAGGGAGGGCGAATTCGTTGCGTTGGATGTAAAAGTCATGGTTGATGACAACGCCTTATTTAGGCACAGCGACATATCTGTTGAGGAGGAGGGTGACTTAACGAGGGAGGAGATTGAGGCTAGGAAGTATGGATTCCACTATGTTGAATTGCCAGGCTACATAGGAGTCATTGGTAATGGGGCAGGCCTAACCATGGCCACAATGGACCTGGTCAAGGAGTTTAAGGGCGAGCCAGCCGACTTCCTAGACATTGGCGGTGGCGCCTCGAGGGATGTTGTTAAGGCTGCGCTACTCCTACTGCTTAAGGATGATAGGGTTAAGGGCATTGTAATGAACATATTCGGCGGAATAACGAGGGGCGATGAGGTTGCCCAGGGGGTTGTTGAGGCGTTTAGAGAGGTGGGTGGCTCCAAGAAGCCCCTTGTCATAAGGCTTAAGGGGACTAATGAAGAGGAGGGCCGTAGGATACTGGCCCCATTGGGCGTTAAAATCTTTGAAACGGCAGAGGAGGCCATAGGTGAGCTTGTTAAGCAGGTGACTGGGCCATGACAGTCCTCGTTGATGCAAAGACCAGGGTTTTGGTGCAGGGGATAACGGGTAATGAGGGTTCAAGGCATACATTATATATGCTTCAGTACGGTACAAAGGTTGTCGCAGGTGTAACGCCCGGTAAAGGTGGGCAGCAGGTACATGGAGTACCCGTCTACGACTCTGTTGAGGAGGCTGTCAGAAAGCACCCTGAGATAAACACGTCAATAATCTTCGTACCCGCCAGATTCGCCGCCGACGCAGTCTTCGAGGCTATAGACGCCGGGATTAGGCTCATAGTGATAATAACCGAACATATACCGATACATGACGCTGTGAGGTTTGTAAACTACGCAAAGTATAAGGGCTCCATAATCATAGGCCCAAACTGCCCAGGCGTGGTCAGCCCAACCATAAGCAAGGTAGGTATAATGCCCAATAGCGTATACACTAAGAAGGGGCCTATTGGGATAATTTCCCGCAGCGGCACATTGACATATGAAATATCGTACCACCTGACGCAGGCCGGCTTCGGGCAGAGCACAGTCATAGGCATTGGCGGTGACCCAATAATAGGCACCGACATGGTTGAAGCAGCCTTAATGTTTGAGAATGATCCCGAGACAAAGTACCTAGTTGTCATAGGTGAGATTGGTGGCGACCAGGAGGAGAGGCTTGCTAAGGCGATTGCTGAAGGTAAGATAACTAAGCCTGTCGTCGCATTCATAGCTGGTAGGACTGCGCCACCGGGTAAGAGAATGGGGCATGCGGGAGCCATAATAAGCATGGGCATGGGGACCTATGAGAGTAAGGTTAAGGCCCTTGAATCAGTTGGCGTTAAGGTTGCCAAAACACCCCTAGAGGTCGTTAAGTTGATTAGGGAGATTGCCAAGTAGGGTCACATTTAAATTCCTCAAACCTTAAAAGAAGTTCTGTGAGATTACTTTACATACATGCGAGGGATTTTTCATACGAGGTTAGGGATAAGGCTGTTGAGAACCCAGAACCTTTAACCGAGGATCTTAAGAGGGGTAGTGCGTCAAATGTGCTTGTAGCCTTCACGACAATTGAGGAGGGCGACAATGACTCCCAGGAATTCTTAAACAGGGTTGCTGACGACATAATCGACGTTGCCGATAGGGTTAAGGCATCGTCAATATATCTGTACCCATATGCGCACCTAAGCCCAAACCTGGCCCCACCCAGCAGGGCTATAGGTATTTTGAATGCGCTTTACGAAACCTTGAAGGCTAAGTCGAAGATACCCGTTTATAAGGCGCCCTTCGGCTGGTATAAGGCATTCACAATAAGCTGCATAGGGCATCCACTATCAGAGTTGAGTAGGACAATAACCCCGCAGGGCCCCTCAACCCAGCCTGCTAGGCAGCAGGCTAAGCCATACCTAAGGGACTACTACATAATATTGACGCCGGATGGCGCTGAGTATGACCCTGCAAAATACCCGTATGGCGATAAGGATGAGGAGTTGAAGATACTTGTCGATAAGGAGGTCTTCAAGAGGGAGCTTGAGGGTGGTGAGCCAAGGTATTTGAAGTACTGCGCGAAATTCGGCTTCGAATGGGAGCCCCTATCAGATATAGGGCACATGAGGTATGGGCCATATGCAACAGTGATGATGGAGCTCGTCGAGGATTACGCATACCAGGTCGCTAAATCGCTAGGCATACCAGTCTTCAAGATTAGGGGCACCAACATGTTTAAGCTCTCCGAAAGGCCCATAATGGAGCATGCGAACCTGTTCGGCGAAAGGATGTATGTTGCTGAGTCCGATGAGGAGATGGTGATGAGGTACGCAGCCTGCTTCCAGCAGTTCGCAATGATTAAGGACTGGGTTTTAAGCTACAGGAATCTACCCCTGGGGATGCTTGAAATAGCCGACAGCTACAGGTATGAGCAGCCCGGCGAGACCGTCCTATGCTTTAGGCTTAGGCGCTTCTACATGCCTGACCTCCACATATTTGTCAAGGACCTAAACGAAGCCATGGAGGTTGGGCTAAGGCTCCATTCGAAGATATTTGATGAGGTTAAGAGGATTGGTAGGGATTACGTAAGCCTATACAACGTCACTAAAGAGTTCTATGAACAGCACAAGGACTACCTAGTCGAGCTGGCTAGGAGGGAGGGTAAGCCAATATTAGTCAGGGTCCTTGAGGGTGCTAAATACTACTGGGTTCTAAACGTGGAGTACAACATTATTGATGAGCTTAAGAGGCCTAGGGAGATTGCTACATTCCAATTCGACATAGGTAACGCCCAGAGGTTTGGGATAAGGTATAGGGATGAGTCTAATAACTTGAAGTACCCGGTGATAATACATACGGCAATACTAGGCAGCGTTGAAAGGTACATATTCATGCTCCTCGACACGGCAGCCATAGTGGAGGCCCAGGGCAAGGTACCTAAATTACCCACCTGGATAACGCCAGTCCAAGTCAGGGTAATCCCCGTGTCCAGCGAATATGTTAACTATGCTGTCGATATTGCGAGGAAGATTGATGAGGCAGGATTCAGGGTTGAGGTTGATGATAGGGAAGGTACCGTGGGCTGGAAGGTTAGGGATGCTGAAACAATGTGGGTGCCCTACATTGTGGTTGTCGGTGAGCGTGAGGCTAAGTCAGGTATGTTGAGCGTAAGGATTAGGGGTGTTGGGCAGGAGAGCATGAGCCTTGATGAATTGTTAAGCAGGCTATCTAAAGAGGTTGAGGGCTACCCCAAGAGGCCTCTAACGGCGCCAATTATGCTGAGCCAGAGGCCTTCAGCAATTTAACAGGTGTTTGAGGTGGGCTACTTCTACGGTACATTGGTTAGGGGCATTGACTTAACATGGGTCCTCAGGGGCCTTCCCGTAGAGGCCTTAAGCCCAGATGATTACCACATAACAATAGTCTACGTTGGAGATAGGGAGCCTAAGGGGGTTAAGGAGCAGTTGGAATTAGCCCTAGGTAGATTCAGGTGCTTCGAGGTTAGGCTAAGCGGCTTTGAACTACTCCCCTCCCCAGCCAAGCCTAGGGTCGTTGCAGCGAGGGTTGTTGATAACGGTGAATTGGGCAGGGTCAGGTCTACTATAATAAGTGTCTTAGCTAAGCAGTCGATAAAGCTTAGCGATAGGTATTTGAGCGACTT
>CAYFHR010000024.1:0-12160 GCA_964343155.1 uncultured Thermoproteaceae archaeon
AGCGCAGCATCGCATACCTATTTATGTTAGAGAAATGTTTATAAGGCAGTTTAAATCAAGCTGGTTTAAATGGCTTCTAGTCAAGAAATTAGTGAGGAGAATATTCCACTTAAGGTCATTAAGGAGATTACGTTTGGGGTACTTTCACCGGACATTATAAGGAAGATGAGCGTGATGGAGGTTACCACCTCTGAAACATACGACGATGCAGGGAATCCTGTTAAGGGAGGTTTGATGGATAGGAGGCTTGGCGTCGATGAACCGAATGTTAGGTGTGAAACATGCGGCAATGATTGGCGTAAGTGCCCAGGCCACTTCGGCAGGATAGAGCTTGTCCGACCGGTAGTCCACCCTGAGTACGTTAAGGTTATTTACGACATATTGAGGTCAACATGCCCCCAATGCGGTAGGATTAAGCTGACTGATGAGGAGGCTAAGAAGTATTTGGAGAGGTTGAGGAGGCTTAGGAGGCATTGGAGGCCTCTGGCCGATAGGCTTGTCAAGAGGATTATTAAGAAGGCTGCGTCGAGGGATGTTTGCCCGCACTGCAATGCGCCTCAGCCTAAGATTAAGCTTGATAAGCCATTTAAATTCTATATAGAGTCTGAGGGTGGTAGGTTAACGAGGCTTGACCCGATTAAGATTAGGGAGTGGCTTGAGAAGATACCTGACGATGACCTTGAACTCCTTGGAATCAACCCACAGAGCGCTAGGCCTGAATGGTTTGTTTTAACGGTTTTACCGGTACCACCACCTCAGGTTAGGCCATCTATACAGCTCCCCAATGGCCAGTTAAGCGCAGATGACCTAACGCATGCCCTGGCAACGATACTTAGGTATAATGAGAAGCTTAGAAATGCGATAGAGTCAGGCTCACCGACAGTCTCTGTACAGGACCTTTGGGATGCCCTACAGGCCGCTGTAGCGACATATATAGATAATGAGCTCCCTGGCGGGATACAGGCTAGGCATAGGAGTAAGAGGCCCCTGAAGGGTATTGCGCAGAGGCTTAAGGGTAAGGAGGGTAGGTTTAGGGGTAGCCTATCGGGTAAGAGGGTTGACTTCTCCGCCAGGACTGTCATAAGCCCAGACCCGTACTTAAGCATAAATGAGGTTGGAGTACCCATAGACATTGCTAAGGAGTTGACGATAACTGAGGAGGTTACTGAATGGAACCTGGAGAAGATGAGGATGCTTGTCTTAAATGGGCCCGACGTGTGGCCGGGCGCGAACAGGGTTATTATGCCTGATGGCAAGAAGATTGAGCTTAGGGTGAGGACAAATAGGAGTGATATAGCTCAGCAGCTTCAGCCTGGCTGGAAGGTTGAAAGGCATTTAATGGATGGCGACTACGTGCTGTTCAATAGGCAGCCAAGCCTACACAGGATGTCCATGATGTGCCACATAGTTAAGGTCCTGCCTGGCAGGACCTTTAGGCTACACCTGGCCGTATGCCCGCCATACAATGCCGACTTCGATGGAGACGAAATGAACCTCCACGTCCCACAGACCCCTGAGGCCAGGGCTGAGGCTAGGATGCTCATGCTGGTCCAAAACCACATAATTACGCCAAGGTACGGTGGCCCCATAATAGGGGCTAGGCAGGACTACATAACTGGGGCATATTTACTAACCAGGAAGGGCACTGTGTTAACTAGGGAGGAGGTCTACACACTGCTCGGCGCCGTGAGCCAGCCTGTCGATATAGGTGAACCTGCAATAATGCACCCTGTTGAGTTATGGACGGGTAAGCAGGTTGTTTCAGCCCTCCTCCCAAAGGACCTCAACTTCACCCAGCCGACCAAGTTTAAGTCAACGTGCAGCGACCCGTACACATGTGATAGCGACGAATACATAGTGATAGTCAATGGCTACTTAGCCGTCGGCGTCCTTGACAAGAATTCGATAGGCGCCGAGCAGGTTAACTCACTGCTACATTATATAGTCAAGAGGTATGGTAATGACTTCGGCAGGAGGTGGATTGACGACGCATTCAAGGTATTCTTAAGGTACCTGGACATTAGGGGGTTCACAATAGCGCTGGATTCGCTAGACCTACCTGCAGATGCTGTCAGTAAGATTGATGAGGTTAAGGCACGCTACACAGATGAGGCCAGTAAGACCCTTGAAATGTACTATGCCGGGAAGCTCACCGCCAGGCCAGGTAGGACTGTTGACGAGACCTTAGAGGATATTTTAGCTGAGACGCTATCCAAGATTAGGGAGGATGCCTCAGCCATCGTGAGCAGGTACATGAACCCCGACTCGGAGGTTTACATAATGGCTAAGACGGGTGCCAGGGGAGACTTCACCAACGTGGTTCAAATGGTTGCGTCGCTGGGCCAGCAGACGATTAGGGGTGAGAGGTATACGAGGGGCTTCATAGACAGGACCACTGCACACTTCCAGCAGGGTGATAAGGGGCCTAGGGCTAGGGGCTTCGTTGAGGGTAACTTCAGGGATGGCCTATCGCCAATAGAGTTCTTCTTCCACGCAGGTGGGGGTAGGGATGGCTTAGTTGAGACTGCTGTAAGGACCTCCCAGAGCGGCTATGCCCAGAGGAGGTTGATAAACGCGCTACAGGACATATACGTAGCCTACGACGGCACCGTGAGGGATTCCCAGGGTTCAATAATACAGTTCAGGTATGGTGAAGACAGCATAGATGTATCTAAGAGCGACCACGGTAAGTTGAATATTGATGAGATAATAAAGGAGGTGGTTAGGGGTGGCTGAAAACTACCTAACCCCAGAGGAGGTTAGCCTCAAGATAGATGAGCTATCCGGGATACTGCCCCACAGCATTATTGATGAGCTTAAGGCGAAGCTATCCAACGTAAAGGTTTCTGCTAGGCAGCTTGAGGAGATTTTGAGGAGGGTCCTCGCAGAGTACTACAGGTCCATAATAGATCCAGGCGAGGCAATAGGCATTGTAACAGCCCAAAGTGTTGGTGAACCATCAACACAGATGATACTTAGGACATTCCACCACGCCGGGCTTAGGGAATTCTCAATGGCGCTAGGCCTACCCAGGCTGATAGAGATTATTGACGCCAGGCGTAAGCCCAAGGTACCCATGATGACGATATACCTGAAGCCCGAGTACTCTAAGGATGAGGCTAAGGTATCTGAGATTGCGGCCAGGAAGATACAGATGGTCACCATAGAGAATTTAGCCGTTGAATACAGCATAGACTACTTCTCATCATCAGTAATCATTAAGATAAGTAAGGCTGAGTTGGAGTACAGGGGCTTAAGCATCAATGATGTTAGGAAGGCTTTAGAAAGGATTAAGGGTAGGTCTGGGGAGGTTAACATTAATGAGGTTGAGGATGGCTACGAAGTAACAATAAGCTTCGAGACCCAGGAAATATCGAAGTTGAAGAGGATTAGCGAAAAGGTCCTTCAAACAAAGGTATCCGGCATTAGGGGTATTAGGAAGGCCCAGGTTGAGAAGATTAGGAATGAGAAGGGTGAGGAGGAGTATATCATAAGGACTGAGGGGACAAACCTGGAGGCTGTACTACTCCTCGACGAGGTTGACCCATCCAGAACCACCTCGCACGACATACATGAGGTGGCTGAGGTATTGGGCATAGAGGCGGCTAGGTCGATGATAATTGATGAGCTTAAGAGCGTACTAGAGAGGCAGGGCCTTGACGTAGACGTAAGGCACCTCATGCTGGTGGCCGACGTAATGACGTGGAGCGGCAGGGTTAGGCAAATAGGTAGGCATGGGGTTGCGGGGCAGAAGACAAGCCCACTGGCTAGGGCAGCCTTTGAGGTTACTGTGAAGAACCTCGTCGAGGCAGCCTACAGGGGCGAGACCGAGAGGTTCAGGGGCGTCGTTGAAAGCATAATAGCGGGCAAATACATACCTGTTGGGACAGGCTACGTCGAACTAATGATTGAACACCCATAAAAGCCACTAAGCATATCTAAGGCATTATGCCCAGTGAAGTTGAGTCAATAAGGGGTAGTGAAAGTAGGCTGCTGTGGGGTGTCAAAATTGGGCTGCTAGTCACAGGCGGCATATCCATATATAGGGTCCCTGACCTGGCAAGGGGCCTGATTAGGCATGGCGCATACGTCGACGTGTATATGACAAGGGAGGCTTCAAGGCTAATAAGCCCTAAAATCTTCAAATGGGCCACCGGTGGGAGGGTTTTCACAAGGTTAAGCGGCTATGCTGAACATGTTTCACTATGCCCAAGCTACGACATAATCGTGGTTGCGCCTGCAACAGCCAATACAATAGGTAAGGTTGCCAATGGTGTGGCCGATAACCCAGTAACACTATGCCTAATGGCTGCCATGGGGGCTGGTAAACCAATCATAATGGCGCCTGCAATGAATATTAACATGTGGCTAAGCCCAATCCTAGGCGAGAATATTGGCAAGTTGAGGGGGCTTGGCGTAACAGTCCTTGAACCCAGGATTGAGGAGGGTAAGGCCAAGTTACCAGATGTGGATGAGGTAGTTGAGGCAGCTATAGATGCCTTAGCCCCCAGGGATTTGAAAGGCTTAAGGATACTCATCACGTCAGGCCCAACCAGGGAGCACGTGGACGACGTCAAGTATTTAACAACGCCGAGCAGCGGCCTAACGGGATATTACATAGCCAGGGAGGCCCTAGCCAGGGGTGCGTCAGTCGTAGTGGTGTCTGGGCCTGTGGGTTTAAAGTACCCTAAGGGCGTGGAGGTCATTAATGTTGAGGGCGTCCTCGAAATGAGGGATGCGGTAATGGACATAGTTCGTAGGGGCGTTGACGTAGCAATATTTTCAGCAGCACCGCTAGACTATTACGTTGCCGAGAGGTACCCTAGTAAGCTGCCAAGCGACTTAGACTCAATATCAGTTAAGCTAGTTAGAGCCCCTAAAATAGTGTCTGAGGTTAAGAAAATATCACCAAGGACAATTGTCGTAGGTTTCAAGGCTGAGGTCAACGTCAGCGACGATGAACTCGTCAAAAGGGCTCTTGAAAGGATGAGGGAGGGTTCCTGGGATTTAGCCATAGCCCACGACGTAGGTAGGGGTTTAGGGTTCTCAACCATTAAAGACGATGTGATTGTAATAAGGAGTGATGGCTCATACTTCAAGACTGGCCCAATACATAAGAGGGAGTTAGCTAGGGTAATTCTTAATGAGGTTTCTAAACTCGCAAGGCATGGTTAATGAAGGTTTAAGGATCCTTATAGCATCCGAGGTCGATATACCGGGGTGGGTTTTAGATAATGTGCTTAGGCAGTTCAGGAGGTATGTAGCGGTAGACTACGTTAAGCTGGATTTGAAGGACATTAAGGAGGCTTCAATGAACGTTGAGAGGGGCCAACTTAACGCCGAAATAGTGCTTAGGCTCCTTGAAGATAGGGTCGAGGGCTATGATTACGATAGGGTGGTCTTCGTAATAGACGGCGACGGCTATGTTGAGGGTTTAAACTTCGTATTCGGCATAGCTAGGATTTATGGTAAGGTAGCCCTGGTCTTCACCCACAGGTTGAAGGCTAACGACGAGTATAAGTACTTCACTAGGCTAGTTAAGGAGATTAACCATGAATTGGGCCACACATTGGGCTTGAACCATTGCCCAAATCCAAGGTGCGTCATGCGCTTCAGCAACAGTGTACTTGAGGTCGATTTCAAGGGCATCGATTTCTGCAACTCATGCAGTGCCAAGGTTCTTAGAGCCGTAGCCGAGAGGCTTCGTACAAACCCTAAGTGATCATAGGCACCTCATGTCGAGTATCGATACTAGTTGGCATAGGTTCCTCACCACAATGGCCTCAGCCATACGTTCTATTAAGCCTGAAGTGTATGGCCCATATATTATGAATATTAGCTTAATCCCCGATGATACATATGCGTTGTAGTCATGTATAGTGTCTCCAATGCCTATGACCTCACTAGGCTTGAGGTTAAGCATCCTCAAGCTCTTAAGGATTGGTTCTGGGTCAGGCTTACCCTTTGAAACATCGTCGCCTGTTACAACCACATCAACCTGCTCAATCATGTTTAATGCCTTAAGCACCGAGTAAGCCGATACGCTATTTGACGATGTTACGACTGCCGTTTTGATGCCGAGCCTTTTAAGTAGCCCAAGCAGCTCGTATGAACATTCCTTAGGCCTAGCCCTATTTACGAGGTTTAGGAAGTGCATATTTTTACGTTCAAGGAGCCTATGGGCCAATTCCTCATTGCCGTGAGCCAGTATTGACGCTATTTCAGGGGCCCTCTTACCAAGGAGCGCCTCTACACTAACCTCCTCCCTAATGCCTAAGTCATTGAGGGCCCTCCTCCACGCCTCACCATGTATGGTTGCTGTATCTGCAAGGGTTCCGTCGAGGTCTATTATGGCTCCCCTAATCATTACCTCCACCCATGCATTTGCCAGCCTCCCTCATCAACGTTAATATGAGCCCCATAAGCCTCTTAGCCTCAGGCCTTGAAAGCTCCTTGATCAGGTCTGTTAATGATGCCTCAGGGATATTGCCTAAATCAATATTGCTTAGGCATCCAGCCAGTAGGCTTAGTGAAGCCAATATGGAGGGGTTTATCATGCTTAGCGCGTTAAGTATCTTCACCAGATTATCTATTAAACCTATGACCTTAGGCTCCATGAGTAGGTTTAGGAGGTCCTGCATCGTCGACGATATGTTTAAATCCGCCAGGAATGATACACCGGCCCTATTAAGTTTCTCTTCAATCCTCTTAAGCTCATTCAACACTGCGGAGCAGTCCTCCTGACCCATGGGAGATTCCCGTTAACTAATTTAAAAGGATTCTACATGCATTAACTGTGGCTAAAATTCTCGTCGTCTCAGACACACATAGTGATGATGGACTACCAGCCAACCTATGCTTGATGAGGCTTATTGAGGGCCTCAAATACGACTACATCATACATCTGGGCGATATAATTAACCGTAAGGTCCTGGAGCAATTGTCGCAATTTGCAAGTAGGCTTATTGCAGTATCCGGCGAGGCTGATAAATTAACGCTGCCTGATAAGGAGCTCCTGGATATTGAGGGTTTAAGGATATTGATGCTTCATGGGCATCAAAAGGAGATTAGGGGCAGCAGGCTCAGGTCCATTGCCGATGAGCTCAAGGCTAGGGTAATACTCATGGGCCATAGCCATAAGGCTGGGGTAGTTGACCTTGGCGGGATTGTCATGGCTAACCCAGGCACATTAACAGGCTACGGCAATATGCCCCAGACGTGGATTGAAATGGAGGTTAATGCTGGTGAAGCATTGATACAGCTTAAGGGGTGTGGAGGGGTTTTATCAACATACAGGTATGGTGGCTACATAAGGAGGGCCATAGATTTACTTGAACTTGAGTGAACTTTTAAATAACCCAACCTGCATTAGGGGCAATGCCCAAGGAGGTCATTTTAATAGAGTCGTGGAGGAGGTATGCTGATAATGCCGACGAGATTAGGGTTAAGAAGCATGAGAAGTTTGTTAAACTTAAGGCTAGGGGTAAAAGCTACCTGGTGACGATTAAGCTCCCTGAGGATGAGGCTAATAGGCTTATTGAGGAGTATAGGGGTAAGGGTAAGAGGATAGTTGAGTATTAGGCATTATGCTGACTAGGGAGGACGCTTTAAAGGTCCTGGACCTGGTTAAGATAGATGTAAGAGGCTTCTTAGGCAGGTACGTATTTGAACGAGGCGCATCCGTCTTCGAGGGATTAGTAGCAGTTATGTTGACCCAAAACACAACCGATAGGGCCGCCTTCAGGGTTTATGAAGCTTTAAAGGGGAGGCTTGGCGAAATAACCCCACGCAAAATACTGTCACTAAACATTGGTGAGCTTGAAGAATTACTAAGGCCCATAGGGGCCCAGAGGCAGAGGGCGTTAAGGATAGTTGAATTGTCGAGAGTTGTTGAGGAGAGGTTTGGTGGATCCCTCGAATTCGTCAGGAACATGGACGTTGGTGAGGCTAGGAAACTCCTGCTAAGCCTACCTGGTGTTGGCCCAAAGACAGCTGACGTAGTCCTCCTGAACCTGGGTAAGCCAACATTCCCCGTCGACACCCACATATTTAGAATCAGCAGGAGGTTAGGTATTGTGGGGGGTTATGGTGAGGTGAGTGGTTTTTGGATGAGCATACTTAAGCCTGATGAATACCTGAAAATGCACCTAGCCCTGATAGCCTTCGGTAGGACTATATGTAGGGCTAGGAATCCCAAATGTTGGCTATGCCCATTGAGGAATTCGTGTAACTATTATAAAGCTGAGGGTGTTAAGCAAACTTAATGAAGTTGACGTACCCAGCCCTGGCGTTAAGCATTGTGGCGATACTGTTCTCCACAGCAGCAATGATACACAGCTACCTAAACATACCGTCAATGTTTATAGCGTATTCGCCCAGGTACGCAAATAGCCCACTGCTGTATCAACTTACAGCAGTCTCGCTAATAGACTTCGCAGCCCTTGGATTATCAATATTTGCCGTTAAGGACTCCTACTTTGAGGTTTCATCAACAATATACGTCCATGAGGAGGTGTTGGCCAGGATGAGGCGCGTCATCTCCATGGTATCTGCATCCTTCGCCTCCGCCGCAATAATAATGATACTCATAGCCTTAGCCTCAGCGGCCTAGGGCTTAAGCCTCCTGATGTCCCTTGGGAACGGCACGGCATCCCTAATGTGGTCTAATCCACATATCCACAGTACGAGCCTATCGACGCCGAGGCCAAACCCAGCATGGGGTACTGAGCCGTATTTCCTGAGGTCAAGATACCACTGGTAGTCGTCTGGGTTTAGGCCAAACTTCTTAATCTTGCCCAACAGCTCCTCATAGTCAAATATACGCTCCCCACCACCTATGATTTCGCCATAACCCTCAGGCGCCAGTACATCGACGCTGAGGGTTGTTTCAGGCCTCTGTGGGTCATTCCTGTGGTAGAAGGCTTTAACAACCTCGGGGAAGTGGTGTAGGTGTATTGGCTTATCGAACTGGAGCGTCAGAGCCCTCTCCTCATCGGCCCCAATATCGTCACCCCACTTTACGTTAAACCCCTTCTCGTTAAGTATCTTTACTGCCTCATCATAGGGCAGCCTAATGAATGGCGGCTTAACGTTTTCAAGGGGCTCAGTCCTCCTACCCAGTAGGCTCAGCTCCTCCAGGTTGTTTTCAAGGACCCTCCTCACAACGTGGCTCACCAACTCCTCGGTAACCTTCATGACGTCCTCCAGGCCTGCCCAAGCCATCTCAGCCTCAGCATGCCAAAACTCTGTTAGGTGCCTCCTCGTCCTAGATTTCTCAGCCCTGAAGCTTGGGGCTATTGTGTAGACCTTCTCCAGCGAGAATATTAATGCCTCAAGGTAAAATTGGGATGATTGCGTTAAGTATGCTGTTTGGCCGAAGTAGTCAACCTTAAATAGGGTTGCACCCCCCTCAACGGCTGACGTTATGAACATTGGCGCCTGAACCTCATAGAATCCCTGCCCCCTAAACCACTCATGTATTGCCCCAAAGACGGTGTGCCTAATCTTCAAGACTGCCTGCATCCTCCTACTCCTAACCCATAGGTGCCTCATATCTAGTAGGTATTCTGAGTCAGCCTTAGCGGCGTCTTCATTTATCGGGAATTGAAAGCCAGGGAAGCTCCAGGGGATGTCGACCACATGTATTTCATAGCCTCCAGGGGCCCTTGGCTCACGCTTAACAGTACCCTTAACTATGACTGATGACTCTATGTTCAGCTCTGAAGCCTTCTTAAATGCATTGGCATTCTCGCTACTCACCACGGCCTGCAGTATCCCTGTGGAATCCCTTATAACTATGAATATTCTCGTTGGGAAGCTCCTCTTCCTATAAACCCACCCCCTGACAAGTACATCCTTGCCCTCAAAACTGCCCACATCCTTAACCTTAACGAACGTATCCATTACTTTGGCTCCACTTCAGGAACTTAAATAGTTTAGTCACATTCCAGGATTATCATAGTTACTTTCGCTTAAGGTGATGAGTAGGTATATGTGTTTAAGTACCCCATTGAGTAGGCTTCTTAGGCTTGTTAAGTCGCCTGCATTTATATCCACCAATATTTCATCGCCATGTAGGCTAACCGACACGTTACCCCTCCTAAATCTGAATTCAGGCTCCATCGACTTTAAGACCAAGTATACTGAATCCTTGTCATTAATGCTGATTAGCCTAACCCTGGCCCTCATCCTCGCTTAACCCCATTAAGTCCTCTAGGCTAACCCTATCGCCCTTTTGAAGCCTCTTCAGGGCCTCCTCAGCCCTTTGCCTTGCCTTAGCCTTAATCTCCATTTCGCTCCTCATCCTTTCTGCAGCCTCAATCGACTTCCTGGCTGCTACAAGGAGCAGCCTGTATTTATTCAGTTCATCCACAAGCTCCCTCCTCATAGCCTTAACCTCGCTTATCCTAGCCTTCAACTCATCCCTCCTCCTCTTAACCTCATCCCTCTTAGCCTTTAATTCATCTCTTTTGGCTTTAAGTTCCCCAATGGCCTTCCTGACGTCGTTTATCCTGGCCCTTAATTGGTTTATCTCATCCTTTATGCGTTTGTAGTCGCCCTCGTAGATGCCTTTAAGCTCATTAACTATAGTCACCCTATTGTCTGCCAATTCCTTAAGTTCCCTCTCCGCGCTTGCTAAATATTCCCTCAACCTGGCTATATTCTCGGCCGTCACCAGGTCCTTTCCTAATTCACTTATTATCCTGTTGAATTCCTGTTCAAGCTTTAGGTTTGTTGGCGATGTCTCGTGCTGGAACTCGAGCTTAGCTATTATAGCGCTCAGCCTCTCCCTATCCCTAACCCTATCCCCAAGCTTCTCCAATTCACTTAACAGCTGCCTAACATTCCTTACACGATCCCTTAGCTGCAGTATCCTTTTATCCAGCTCCTCCTTACGGCTCTTAAGCTCCTTCATCCTTTCAACTAACGCGTTCTTCTTAGCGATAAGCCCCTTAAGCTCCTCCTTCAACTTGGCAAGTTCACCCCTCTTAGAATTCAACTCATTTAACACTGACGCGAGTTCACTACGCCTATTGTTGAGTTCCTCCCTGATCTTGTTCAATTCGCCGTATAATTCATTTAACTTTCCGTTGACTTCATTCAACTTAGCGGTGGTTTCCTGAATCTTCTTCTCAAGCTCATCAATGTTTAATAAAGCCACAGGGCCACATGGCTTAAGCTTATATAAGCTTTTTCATAATATAAGCCCGCGCCCAATTCGGCAATAGGCGTAAATTTAAAATATTAAGGGAATTAAATCCACGTGGGCGAGTTTAGCATTAGTGAGGATGAGGTTAGCAGGGTTAAGGAGTTTATAGCGGGTTCAATAGTCATGTCTGATTCGCCGGGTAGGGAGATGAGGAGGTGGAGGGAGTATTTCAATGTGATGCAGAGTGAATTGGCGTTGAAGCTCTCAACAACACCAAGCGTCATAAGCGATTACGAGTCTGGTAGGAGGAAGTCCCCGGGGTCGCACTTCATTAAGAGGTTTGTTGAGGCTTTGATAGAGATTGAACTTGAGAGGGGTGGTTCAAGGCTCCAGTTGTTGGCTAGGCAATTCATGATGGGCGGCAGGTTCATGGAGGCTGTCATAGATATGAGGGATTTCGCAACCCCCATCGATGTTGAAACATTCGTAAGCGCCATAGAGGCTACTTTAATAGTACCCCCAGCGTCGAGGATAATGATCTATGGCTATACGGCCGTGGACAGCATTAAACTACTCCTGGATGTCCCATCGTACGAATATCTGAGGCTCTACGGCACAACCACCCAGAGGGCTGCAATATTTGTGAATACGCAGTATGGTAGGTCGCCTCTAGTTGCCATAAAGGCAATGATGGCCTTCGCACAGTTTAAACCAGCCCTAGTTGTATTACATGGCCTCGAGAAGCCTGACTATCTAGGTATTGAAGTTGCGAGGAGGGAGAAGATACCCCTAGCCGTAACTAACATAGATGTTTCAAAGATGGTTGAGCAGCTCAGGAAAATACCCTAATCGATAAGTCCCACCGGTAAGCTTAAGGTTAATAAATGCGGTTAAATAAATAAGCGTGGTTGAGCTAGTTAAGCCATCTGTCCAGCTTTTGAGGGTTTGGGGTGGTGAGGGGGATGTGGCTAATATGCCTAATGTACTTTATAGGCATGGTAATAGGATGCC